>JABGXK010000024.1 GCA_018675825.1 Flavobacteriales bacterium
AAGAGATGGTCTGACCAATTCTAATGAAAGAATTCCGCTTTGGGAACTCGAAGGAGATGCAAATCTAGCATACTGCCAGGATATTTATGATGGACGGACTGATTACTTAGATATAATTGATTGGAGAGAGATGGAACTTATTTTAGCAGAAGTTGCAATAAGAGCTGGTGATAATGCAACCGGGCTAGCTCATATAAATAATGTTAGGACTTATCACAGTTTAGATGCTTTAACTAGTGATGCTATGACTGGGTTTTCACCATCCGCAACATCAGGAGCAGGAAGCAACACCGGACCATTGGGGCTTTTAATTGAAGAAAGAGATAAAACACTTTGGATGAAAGGTGTCCGTATTGTAGATCAAACAAGATTTGATTTATGGCATCTCGGAGACAATACGTGGCCTTATATCCCAATACCAGATAGTGAGATTCTTAATAATCCTAATGTAAGTCGTCCGTAGGATATTGGGATGATCTGAAGTCGTATTTCAGGTTATCCTTTCTCAACTGATCATAAGTCTTTAGTCTAATGGCCTATTAGTTTGGTAGCTTATAGCAGGCATTCATTTATCATGCCATTATTCTTAGTGACAGTTGTGTTATTAAGTTCATGTATTCCACCATCCTATATTGATAACCAGAAAAGAGATAGATACCGAATCACAGAAGAAGAAATTAAATCAGTACCCCAAGCTGATACAGCTTGGGATGTACTAGAATATTTGCGCCCAAATCTATTAACAAGAGATCGACGACGGCATGTTGGTTTTACTGGTGGAATGGATGCGTTAGTTTTTATAAATGGTGCTCGCGCAGGATATAAAGATAGACTACGTACAATACCAGCTATGGATATTATTGAAATAAAGTACTTGGATTCGATTGAAGCAGGTGGAAAATATGGTTTTACATCAGGCGGTGGTGTATTTTTAGTAATAGTAGAGTAGTTATTGAACAAAAATAAAATAAAATATATTTTACCATATTTTCTAAAAGTTGAAATACTTTTCTTTTATTTAATTCCTTCTATTATGTATGCGCAAAGCGAATTGAATTATAAAGTTGTCAATGCGATTAAAACTGAAAGTTATGATAATTCTCAAGCCTATGAGATGCTAAATGAGATTACTACTTTATTTGGTCCTAGACTATCTGGAACAGAAAATTATATGGATGCTGCCACTTGGGCTAAGGATGAATTAGAGTCTTTGGGTTTAGATAATGTACATTTTGAATCATATAGTGATAATTTTAGAAACTGGTCCGCAAAGTCATTTTCCATTGAGTTACTTAAACCAAGGTATAGTAAAATTAATACAATCCCTTATGCATGGGTAAATCAAACAAAAGGTGTGATAAAAGGAGTACCGGTATTAGTAGATCACAATAACCTAGAAGAATTAAAAAAATATAGTGGAAAACTTAGAGGAAAAATATTATTAAATCCTAATGTTGGTAATAGAGATGATGTTAGGACAGGCCCATTTACTGATGAAATTCTGGCTGCTGCTGCAAACCATAATAAACCAAATAATCCTGATGGCTTAGATAATTCAGGTCTTGAACCGTTCACTGAATCATTAAAGCGCAAAATCTCAGACAAAAAAGAAACTGATGTTATACAATTATTATTATTAAAAGAAAAGGTGGCGGCTGTAATAACTGGTAGTTCTTCAAGTCCTGGTATTATTTATGCACGACAATTACCATATCATAAGCAAAGGGATCTGAAACCAGTACCTCACTTTGTTATTGGTAAAGAAGATCATCAATTAATTGTAGGTATGATTGAAAAAGGTCTAAATCCTGATCTTAAACTACATTTAAAAGTTGATTTTAAAGATGTCAGTGAAAATCATGTGAATATTTTTGGTGAAATTCCTGGAATAGATGAAAAACTGAAAGATCAAATTGTTTTAATTGGTGGACATTATGATTCTTATCATAGTGGTACAGGTGCTGCAGACAATGGGCAGGGATGTGCGACATTAATGGAAGTTATGCGAATATTAAAGAAAATTGATATAAAGCCGCGTAGAACAATACGTATTGCTTTATGGGGTGGAGAAGAGCAGGGTTTAAATGGATCAATGCACTACATAAAAAATTATGTTGGTGATGTGGTAACAGGAGCAAAAGGCGAAGAACATTCAAAAATATCTGCTTATTTTAACCACGATAATAATGGACATAATATTCGTGGAATATTTATGCAGGGTAATCCTGAATTAAGGCCAATATTTGAAGATTACCTGTCTCCTTTCCATAGCGTTGGTGCGAAGACTGTATCTGTTGAAAATGCGTGTTGTACAGATCATGTACCTTTTGATGCATTAAATATACCAGCGTTTGAATGGATTCAAGATCCCATGCATTATTTTACCCATCAAATTCATACAAATCTGGATGTACTTGATTTGGTGACAGAAAGTAGTTTAAAACATAATGCAGCGATAATAGCAACATTTGTTTATCATACTGCCATGAGAGATGAATTGCTTCCTCGTAAAAAGTGAATAGTATAATATTTTATAGAACTATTAAATGACCTTAATCCAGATAGCCGTCATATTATTTGTATTTATTACATTAATAATTGGAATGTGGTCCTTTTTTCAAATAAAAGGTAAGGCATTAAACTATTTTAAAGCTGGTGCTGCGATGCCTGCTTGGGTCATAGGAATAACATTATGTGCCCAAGCATTTGATGCAAATGGGTCTATGGGAAGTGCAGCAATGAGTTATGAGAGTGGTTTTTGGTCTGGTGCAAGCATCCCATTGGGATTAGGGTTATGCTTATTTATTACTGGATTATTTTTTGCAAAACCTCTCCATAAAATGAATTTAATGACATTACCAGATTTTTATAACCGGAGATATGATAAACGAACAGAAACTGCAGCTTCAATTAGTATGCTATTTAGTAATATAATTTTAATTGCAGGGAATTTGGCGGGATTAGGTTTATTGTTCAGTTTAATTTTTAATATACACTATCTTATTACATTAATTCTAATATCTGTAATGATACTGTTATATGCAACAACTGGGGGATTTATTGCTTCCATCTCTACAAGTGTCTTTCAG
>JABGXK010000189.1 GCA_018675825.1 Flavobacteriales bacterium
CCCTTCATCTAGAGTTGCTGTCCTTCATGGATCTAGCTTGAATGAGGATTATAAGACAAAGGTTTTTAAGGCTATATCTGCTTTTGAGATATCTTTTATAGAAAAAACATGGGAAGGAGAACCAACCTTAGCTTCTTTATCGGAGACAATTGCTGAAATTGAGAAAATAAAGCCTGATATGATTATAGCTATTGGAGGAGGTAGCGTAATAGATGGTGCTAAAATGGTTAGAACATATTATGAATTCCCGTTTTTTAATGTCAATGATACTAAAATTTCTACGCTTAATTGGAAAACAAATTTTGTAGCTATCCCTACAACTATTGGAAGTGGTGCAGAAATATCGTCGGCATCTGCAATGTATAATGACAGTAAAAAATCTAAAGAATTTGTTATAAGTCATCAGTTTATTCCTGAAATAATAGTTTTAGAAGCCTCACTTATTGCAAATGCTCCTAAAAAAATGCTTTTGTCATCTATGGTTGACGCATTGTCGCATTGCATTGAAGGATATATGTCAAATATAAATAATATGCTTATTGATAGCTATGCAGAAAAAGCAATACAAATAATATCAAAATATTACGAGGTAGTAAGTAAAGGTTTAGATAAAGAAAATCTTAATAAATTACAATTAGCATCTGTTTTTGCAGGAATGGTTCAAAATCATTGTATAGTAGGAGCTACTCATGCCTTAGCTCATCAGATGTCAGCATTTGGATTATCTCATTCTAATGCTATATCTATATTTTTACCATTAGTAATAAGAAAAAATATTGAAAATCGAGAATCAAACAATAGATTTGAGCAATTAGCAATCCATTCAGGGTTTAGTAAAGGTTCTAAATTATTAGAATTTGTAGAAGATATCATTTCTTCTTTTGATTTACAAAAAGAAAAAAATATTGTTTTAAACAATAGAGAGATAATATTAGCAGATGAAAGTTTTTTTGAAAGAGCTTTAGCTGATAAAGGAGGTCAAGGTAATCCTATATCTATGGATAAAGAATTTCTACAAGACATAATTAAAAAACTTATTTGATGAAATCAGGATTTTTGACTGATAGTTTAATTAAAACAGGTCCATACGAACTTAATAAAATAGAAAAAGAAAAGTTGTTTTTTGATTCTTTAATGCAAGAATTGAAATTTCATTTCGAAAATAACAAACAGTATCGAAACTTTTGTATTAACAAAAATTTCGATCCATTTACTTTTGAAGGAGAATTAAAGGATATACCTCCAATAGCAGTAAGCGTATTTAAAGATTTGGGAGCGAATTTGAAATCAGTTCCTGAAAATGAGGTGAAACTATCACTACAATCTTCAGCAACCTCAGGCGTCCCAAGTACTGTGGTTCTAGATAAAATAACAGCTAAGCGTCAAGCCAAAGTTATGATTAAAGTTGTTAAAGACTTTATAGGTGCTGAAAGAAAACCTTTTATAGTTGTAGATGTTAGTCCTGATCCTAAAAATATTAAGTTTTTAGGAGCTAGATATGCAGCAATCGGTGGTTATCTTAATTTTGCGGATAAAGTTAACTATGCACTTGTAAAAGATGATAACGAAACAGTAAGTTTTGATATTGAAAAAACAAAATCATTTGTAGAAGCTTTAGATAAAAACACTCCCATAGTAGTTTTTGGTTTTACATATATGCTATATGCTCAAGTAGTGAAGCCATTATTGGATAGAAAAATTAACTTTGAACTGCCAAAGGGATCTAGAATAATTCACATAGGAGGTTGGAAAAAACTTGAAAATGAAAAAATAAGCAAAGACAAGTTTAATAAATCTATGGCTAAACTATTTTTTGTAAAAGAGGAACATGTCATAGATATTTATGGATTTACCGAGCAAATGGGACTAAACTACCCTGACTGTGAATGTGGATATAAGCATACGCCTTTGTACTCTGAAGTTATAGTGAGAAACCCTGTAACTCGTAAAGTTGTAAATGATGGAGAGGAAGGAGTATTAGAATTTATTTCGCCAGTTCCGCACTCTTACCCAGGAAATGTAGTGCTTACCGATGATATGGGAATTATAAATTCTGACCCATGTCCATACAAAAGAAATGGCACTCGTTTTAAAATATTAGGTAGGCTTAAAAAAGCTGAAATTAGGGGATGTGGTGATATATTAGGTAGTAAATTAAAATTCAATGATACTGATGATAGTAGTATTCAAGCCTCTAAGTCTAAATTAGAATTACATTTCTGGAAAGGAACAAAAATAGATTCAGATGAAACCACTAAAGAACAATTATCAAGTATAATACATGAATTAAATTCTAAAAAAGAATGGTTAAGAGATCAACCTATAGATGCTTTAATAGGTTTGATAGGAGAAGCATCCAAAAAATGGTTGAAAGCTGAAGGAGATTTAGAAAAAATGAAAGAAAAAGGTTTAGCGTTTTTGGCAAATTGGTCAAAACCTGAGCATTTAAACAGAATATCAACTATTGGCCTCAGAGGGAATAGACAATATATTGATAATTTTTTGCCATTAAATGGTTCAAGAAAACAGTTTTTAAAAGCAAACCAGAGAGGTTTAGTTTGTCATTGGCTTGCTGGAAATGTACAGGTGTTGGGTATGTTTGCTCTTATTCAGTCAATACTGACTAAAAATGTAAATTTACTTAAAATATCATCAAAAGATGAAGGCGTTTTTGCAGGTTTATTAAAAGCATTTGAAGGAGTTGATTATACAACAAGAGGAGGGTATACAATAAAAGGAGACAAACTATTAGAGACAATAGCAATAGTGTATTTCTCACATACCGACAAAGGAGTTGGAGAATTGATGTCAAAATCAGCTAATGTTAGAATAGCATGGGGTGGTAGAGAAGCTGTTGAAACTGTGGCTAGTTATCCATCTATGTTCGATACAGAGGATATAATTTTTGGACCTAAAATTTCTTTTTCAGCTATTTCTAA
>JABGXK010000190.1 GCA_018675825.1 Flavobacteriales bacterium
AGAAATTGCTAATTTACTTGTTAATAATTCTGATATCATTGATGATTTAGATTCTGAAAAAAATGATCCATATGTTATTATGGTTGTTGGTGTAAATGGAGTAGGGAAAACTACAACTATTGGTAAATTAGCATATAAATTTAAAAAATCTGGTTTTAATGTTATTCTTGGAGCTGCTGATACATTTAGAGCTGCTGCTATTGATCAATTAGTAATATGGGCTAATAGGGTAGGTGTTGAAATTGTTAAGCAAAATATGGGTTCTGATCCTGCTTCAGTGGCTTTTGACACCTTACAATCTGCTAAGTCTAAAAATGCTGATGTAGTTATTATTGATACTGCTGGAAGGCTCCATAATAAAGTTAATTTAATGAATGAGTTAGCTAAGATTAAAAGTGTTATGAGTAAGGTGATTCCAAATGCTCCTCATGATGTCATGTTAGTATTAGACGCATCTACAGGACAAAATGCTATTGAACAAGCTAAACAATTCTCTGCAGTAACTCAAGTTAATTCTTTAGCCTTAACAAAATTAGATGGTACAGCAAAAGGAGGTGTTGTTATTGGTATTTCTGATCAGTTAAAAATACCTGTTAGATATATAGGAGTTGGAGAAGGCATGGAAGATTTACAGATTTTTAATAAGGAAGATTTTGTAGATACATTATTTACTAATTAATGATTGAAATATTTATTTTTGTTAACTAATATATAAATATAATGTTTGAAAATTTATCAGAGAAGTTAGATAAAGCCTTTAAGGTTTTAAAAGGTCAAGGTAATATATCTGAAATAAATGTTGCTCAAACTATGAAGGAAATTCGTAAGGCTCTTATTTCAGCTGATGTTGATTATAAAACAGCAAAAGAATTTACTGCTTCTGTTAGAGAAAAAGCATTAGGACAAGAGGTTCTTACAACATTAAAACCAGGTGAGCTTTTAACAAAAATCATGAAGGATGAACTGGCATCTTTAATGGGGAGTGATTCAGCTACAATTAATTTAAGCTCTAAACCTTCTATTATTTTAGTTGCGGGTTTACAAGGGTCAGGTAAAACAACATTCTGTGGTAAATTAGCGCATTATCTTAAAATTAAAAATAAAAAATCTCCACTTTTAGTTGCGTGTGATATTTATCGTCCAGCAGCAATTGATCAAATCACTATATTGGCTGAACAGATACTAGTTGATGTTTATAAAGAAGTTGATAATAAGGATCCTATTATCATTTCAAAAAATGCAATTGATTATGCTAAAAAAAACAAACATGATGTAGTGATAATTGATACTGCTGGTCGTTTAGCTATAGATGAACCAATGATGCAGGAAATTACCAATATTAAATCAGCGGTTCATCCTGATGAAATTCTTTTTGTAGTCGATTCAATGACTGGGCAAGATGCAGTTAATACTGCTAAAACTTTCAATGACAAATTAAATTTTGATGGAGTTGTTTTAACAAAGCTCGATGGTGATACTAGAGGAGGAGCAGCCTTGACAATACGTTCAGTTGTTGATAAGCCTATAAAATTTATTGGAACTTCTGAAAAAATGGATGGTCTTGATGTTTTTCATCCTGAAAGAATGGCAGGAAGGATTTTAGGGATGGGGGATGTCATTTCATTAGTTGAACGTGCTCAACAACAATTTGATGAGCAAGAAGCTAGAAAAATTCAAAAGAAAATTGCTAAAAATACTTTTGGATTTGATGACTTCTTAAGTCAGATTCAACAAATAAAAAAAATGGGTAATATTAAAGATTTAGCTGGCATGATTCCTGGAGTTGGAAAAGCAATTAAAGATGTAGATATTGATGATGATGCTTTTAAAGGTATTGAATCAATTATTTATTCTATGACCCCTTTTGAGAGAAGTAATCCAAATATCTTAAATGGTAGTAGAAAGAAAAGAATTGCATTAGGAAGTGGTACTAACGTACCAGAAATTAATCAACTTATTAAGCAGTTTAGTCAAATGAGTAAAATGCAGAAAATGATGCAAAGCGGTGGAGCATCAAAGATGATGGAAATGATGAAAGGAAATAATATGCCAAAGATATAATATGAATATCTTAGACGGAAAAAAAACATCAAATGATATTAAGAATGAAATAGCTAATGAAGTTGTTAGTTTGATCAATTTAGGCATGAAGAAACCTCATCTTGCCGCTATTCTGGTTGGAGATAATGGAGCTAGTGAGACTTATGTAAATGCGAAGGTTAAAGCATGTGAGAGAGTAGGTTTTGATTCTACCTTAATTAGGTTAAATGATAATATAACTGAAGATTTATTAGTTGAACAGATTATTAAAGTTAATAATAATGATAGTATAGATGGTTTAATTGTTCAGTTACCACTACCAAAACATATTGATGAAAAGAAAATTATTAATACAATTAGTATTAATAAGGATGTTGATGGTTTTCATCCTTTGAATATAGGTAACATGACTCTTAATCTTCCATCTTTTATACCTGCAACTCCTGCTGGTATTTTAGAATTATTACTCAGATATGATATTGATACAGTAGGTAAAAATTGTGTAGTTCTTGGAAGAAGTCATATCGTTGGGTTACCAATTAGTATTCTTATGGCTAGTAATAGTAAGCCTGGAAATTCTACTGTAACAATTGTTCATAGCAAATCAAAAAATATTAAGGATTTATGTCTTAAAGCAGATATACTTATTGTGGCCTTAGGAATTGCTAATTTTATAACTAATGATATGGTTAAAGAAGGTGTGTGTATTATAGATGTTGGCATAACACGTATTAAATCTGATAAAACAAAATCTGGATGGAAACTAGTTGGAGATGTAGATTTTAAAAGTGTTAGTGAAAAATGTAGTTACATAACTCCTGTACCTGGTGGAGTTGGTCCGATGACTATTGCAATGTTGTTAAAAAACACATTATTAGCATCAAAATCAAAGATTTAATGTCTATTTCATTAATTTAATTATATTTGCAAAGTTTTGTGGGGTTGTTCCCACTAGTATTAATTAATAATAATAAACAATTATGGAAGGAACAGTAAAATGGTTTAACTCTAGCAAAGGTTATGGTTTTATCGAAGGTTCAGATGGAACTGATTACTTTGCACATTTTCAAGAAATTCAATCTGAAGGCTATAAAACTCTTAAAGAGGGTTCTGCAGTTTCATTTGAAGCAGCGGAAGGTGAAAAAGGACCAGTTGCAAAGAATATTGTAGATGCTTAATTAGAAGTATTTAATTTACAATTTTTAAAACGGACTTTTATAGTCCGTTTTTTTTTATTTTATTTTCTCTTCTAGCATAAAAACTTTATCTCTTAATTTAGTTGCTTCTATAAAGTTTAAGGATTTGGCCATCTTTTGCATTTCATACTTTGTAGATTTAATTAGTTTTTCAATCTCTTTTTTTGTTAATTTATTAATATCTACAATCTCTTCTTTATTGTGATGATTACTAATTTTGTAAGGATTAAGGCTGCTTGCTATAGTATTTTCTGTCTTTTTTTTAATTTGTTTTGGAGTAATATTATTTTCTTTATTATATTTTATTTGTTTTTGTCTTTTAATATTTGTTGAATCAATAGTTTTCTGCATTGATCTTGTTATTTTATCTGCATACATAATAACTAATCCATTTATATTTCTAGCTGCTCTTCCAGAGGTCTGTATTAAAGCTCTTTCAGACCTTAGGAATCCTTCTTTATCAGCATCCATAATAGCTACTAAACTTACTTCTGGGAGATCTAAACCTTCTCTTAATAAATTAACTCCAATTAATACATCAAATTCTCCTATTCTTAGTCCATGAATAATTTCTACTCTTTCTATAGTATCAACATCAGAATGAATATATCTACATTTAATATTAACTCTTCCAAGATATTTAGTTAATTCTTCTGCCATTCTTTTTGTTAGAGTTGTAACTAAAATTCTTTCTTTTTTAATTATTCTGATTCTAATTTCTTCTATTAAATTATCAATTTGATTTTTACAGGGTCTTATTAATATTTTTGGTTCTAAAAGTCCTGTTGGTCTAATGACTTGTTCAATAATAATTCCTTCACATTTTTCTAGTTCATAATCTGCTGGTGTTGCACTAACATAAATTGTTTGATTACTTATTCTTTCAAACTCTTCAAACTTTAGTGGTCTATTATCCATTGCTGCAGGTAATCTAAATCCGTGTTCAACTAAATTGTATTTTCTTGATTTATCACCACCGTACATAGCTCTTATCTGCGGAAGAGTTACATGACTTTCATCTATTACTGTTATAAAGTCTTTAGGAAAATAATCTAGTAAACAGAATGGTCTAGTACCTTCAGATCTACCATCAAAATATCTAGAGTAATTTTCTATTCCTGAGCAATATCCCAATTCTTTTATCATTTCTAAATCAAAACTAGTTCTTTCTTCTATTCTTTTTGCTTCTATATTTAAACCTGATTTTTTAAAAAACTGTATTTGGTTTAGTAAATCATCTTGAATATTTTTTATTGATTGATGTATTTTGTCTTTTGAAGCAATAAATATACTTGCCGGAAAAATTTTAATTTCTTTTAATTCTTTATAAATATTACCATTTTCTGGATTAAAACTTTCTATCTCTTCAATTGTATTTCCAAAGAAATGTATTTTGTAAGCTATATCTGCATAACCAGGATAGATATCAATAGTATCTCCTTTAACTCTAAAGTTTCCTCTTTTAAATTCTGATGTTGTTCTAAAGTATAAAGCTTGAACTAGCTGTTTAAGTAATTGCTCTCTAGTTAATTGTAAATCTATTTTTAGTTCAATAATATTATTATGAAAATCTTCAGGGTTTCCAATTCCATATATGCATGATACTGATGCCACAACTATAACATCTCTTCTTCCTGATAAAAGAGCTGAAGTTGTACTTAGTCTAAATTTTTCTATTTCTTCGTTTATTGATAAATCCTTTTCGATATATGTTCCTGAGCTAGGGATATATGCTTCGGGTTGATAATAATCATAATATGAAACAAAATACTCTACTGCATTATTTGGGAAAAACTGCTTAAATTCACTAAAAAGTTGAGCAGCTAACGTTTTATTATGACTTAATACTAATGTTGGCTTATTAACATTAGCTATTACATTTGCAGCTGTAAAAGTTTTTCCTGATCCTGTTACTCCTAATAATGTTTGGTAATTATCTCCTTGATTAATTCCATTTACTAATTCTTTAATTGCTTGTGGTTGATCTCCAGTAGGTGAAAAGTCAGAGATTAATTCAAAATTCATTTTTAAATCGTATTAAGAATTTTTAAATTATTCTTTAACAACGTAATTTCTTCAGCTAAATTTTTAATGTTATTTTCTATTTGATCTAGTAGAGGGTTATTATCTTTTTTGCCAATAAAA
>JABGXK010000191.1 GCA_018675825.1 Flavobacteriales bacterium
AAATTGTCCACCTCCTTCATTGAAATAACTTGAATTAACAACTAAATAAGTAGAATCTGAATTAGTTTGTCCAAAAAGATAAACTTGGTTTGCTTCACTAATCTCAATAAAGTATGATTGATCATAATTTAGTGAACCATAATAAGATGAATGAAGAATAGAAGATCCGTCCTTACTGATTTTTGTAACAAAGGCATCTGGCATTAAAGAATCATTATACGTTTCATTGTATGCCAAGGGTGTTGTTGGAAAATTATCAGAAATTGTTCCACCAGTAACGTATATATCATCATTTTTATCAAGAGCCAGTGAATATGCAGCGTCATCTTTTTCACCACCTAAAAAAGAACTCCAAATAATTGAAGAAAGCTGGTTGTCAATTTTAATAACACAGCCATCTTGATTGCCATTTAAAATAGGTTGGAATGCGTTTATAGTAGTAGGGAAATCAATAGAACTAGTTGAGCTTACAATATATACATTGTTGTTATTATCAATATCTATTTCTCCTCGAATTTCATCTGCATAATTAAACTTCAAAGCTGTTGAAATATTAAGACCGTCATTACTGCTTCCTCCTAAAAAAGTTGATGAAAGTAAAGAGCCTCCACTATTACTTAATTTACTTACAAAAATATCTGAACCATTTGGAAAACTAATACCTAAACCAGAAGGGGAAAAAATTGGTCCTCCTGAGAAAACTGTATCAAATGCTGATTCTGTAACTGGAAAGTTATCTGAACCTGTTGTTCCTAAAATAAACAATTCATCATTTGAATTAACTACCATACTGTGAGGAAGTTCATCAAATCTACCGCCTAAATAAGTAGAAAAAATACGAAAAGTACCACTTGTGTCGTATTTTGTAATAGCAATATCTGTTATTCCCCCACTAAAACTAGTTTGATAGGCACCGATTGTAACTGGATATTCTGTTCCAAATGCTGTGCTCCCAGAATAAAGAAAACCTTTATTGTCATATGTTGCTGTATATCCAAAATTATCAGATATAGATCCAGAATAAGTTGAAAAAACTAATGTTGGATCAATAACTAGATCAAATTCCGAATCAAATCCATTTGGAAAATCAAAACCTACAGTGTTGTTTTTAAGAACAAAATTACAGGGGACTTCTATTTTTTTACCGTTGATGATTTGATAAGAAAAAGGTTTAAGTTCTGTTATTGTATTAATTGATGTGGTCACTATTAAGTGGTCATTTTGTATGTAAATTTTCTTGTGGCCTTGATATTTGATTTTTATTCTTTTATAATTAGCTCCTTTGGATATATATAAATCATACTTTAAAGATCCTTTATTAATGTAGAATTTCAAGTCGATGCCTTTATATATGTTTTCTTGATTAATTTCTTTATAAGCACCAACATCCTTTGCCCAAGATTTTTTTGAGCCTAAATAGTAGTTTTCTCTATATTTAGATTTATCTGAAAAAAAACTGATGATATCTTTTGTTTTGTTTTTAAATGTAACAGTATACGAATGGCGATTTATCTTGTCGCTTGTAATTTTTTTATTATGATGATCTGCAAGTTGTAGTTGATCATAAAAAGAAAAGGTAAATTTTCCTTTCTCAATAAACATCGCGCCACCATCTATTTTTTTCTTAGCAATTACTTGTGATGGGTACTGACCTTTATTTTCAATAAAATATGATTGGGTAAATACTTTCCCATAACTAAAAAGAAATATTACTAGTAAATATAATTTTATAGAAATTATATTTTTCATATTCGTTATCAAAAAATAGGGTTAATGATTTTCATTAAGCTATCCTTAACGATTATATATGCTTCTTTGTTGTTACTGCTTATAGGTTTACCTGGGGGTAGTTTTTGCTTGTAGGGATCGACTTGTTTATTATTCTTCCAGAACCTATAACAAACATGAGGGCCAGTAGCTAAACCTGTACTTCCGACATAGCCAATAATATCTCCTTGTTTAACAAAAGTGCCTTTACGAATACCTTTTTTAATTTTAGACATATGAAGATATTGTGTCGTGTAGGTTGCATTATGTCTAATCTTTACATAGTTACCATTATTCTTAGTATAACTAGCAGATACAATTGTTCCATTAGCAGTAGTCATTATTGGCGTACCTTTTGGCGCAGCATAATCTGTTCCAAAATGCCCCTTCCAGCGTCCTGTTACTGGATGTTTTCTATTTCTACTAAACCTAGAGCTTATTCTATAAAAATCTAATGGTGCTTTTAAAAAAGCCTTGCGTAATGTTCTTCCTTCCTCATCAAAATACTCGCCGTAATTCTCATTTTCTTTATAATAAAAAGCATAAAATTTTTGATTTTTATGTGTAAATTCTGCAGCTAATATTCTACCAATCCCAATATACTCACCATCAATATAATTGTTCTCATAATATACATTAAAAGCATCTCCTTTTTGAATCTTGAAAAAGTCAATAGACCAAGCATAAATTTCTGCTAATTGTATTGAAACCCTTGGACTTATTCCTAATTCATCTATTGATTCTGATAAAGAAGAATTTATTTCACCATAAGATCGTTTTAGTTTTGTTGTAGTCTCTTTTTTACCCCGATAGACACTTACATCATCAGTAAGATCTATAACAACATAGTTAGTAGGGTTTTCTTGATAAATAAAATAACAAGCGCTTTCAGCTGAATCTTTTGTGCAAATAACCGTATATTCTTGTCCAGAATTTACTCGCCTAACATCAAAAATTCCTTTTGATTTACTTTCAATCTCTGCAATTTTGGGATGGTCAATATGATTAGCATAAAGAATTTCACCAAGAGTCTGACCTTTCTTTACAATTCCTTTAGTAACATTAAAGGAATCAACTACAATTCCATATTGAATACTTGGTTCTTTTTTTACAACATCCTCTTTATTAGCAAATAAAACAGGGTCTTTATTAATAATTTGAAAAACAATGAAAAAAAATATAAATGATAATAATATTATTTTAATAAGATTTTTCATAAGTGCAATTTAAAGTAATTATGCTGTTAAAAATTTTATCAAATATTGACTTATTGACAATTCATTTTTAAATGTTTTTATGAATTTCTTTTGAAAATGTTAATAAACTTTCTTCAGTAAAGTTTTCACTCATTAGCTGTAGTCCATATGGCAAACCACTAGAGTGGTTTTTCATTGGTAATGAGATGGCTGGATTGCCTGATAAATTTGCAAGAACAGTAAAAATGTCTTCTAAATACATCTGAGTTGGGTCCTTATGTTCCATTCCAATTTTAAAGGCAACATGCGGAGTAGTTGGGGTTAATATAAAATCATAGGTTTTAAATATCGCATCAATCTTATTTTTTATAATTCTACGTATTTTTTGTGCTTTCGAAAAGTACTCATCATGATAGCCAGCACTTAGAACAAATGTTCCTAACATAATACGCCTCTTGACTTCATTACCAAAACCTTTTGTTCTACTTGAAATATAGGTCTGATTTAAGTCAACAGAATTACTAATTCTAAATCCAAAGTTTATACCATCATATCGAGAAAGGTTAGAGGATGCCTCAGCAGTTGATAAAACATGATATGTTGCAACGAGATAATCTAAATATGGAAAAGAGATAGGTGATACTAAATGACCTTGCTTTTTTAAAGATTTAATTTTAGTAAAAATTGAATTTTTAATCTCATGGTCTAATCCTTCATGATTAAAGCATTCTGATATATATGCTATGCTTTTCTTTTCTTTTTCTGGTTTCAAATCAGAATAAACAGGAACACTGCGTGAAGATGAAGTTCCATCATTTTCATCTAATCCCGCAATAACCTCAAGAATTAAAGCTGCATCATCTATGTTATTGGTTATAGGTCCAATCTGATCAAAAGAGGAGGCATAAGCAATAAGACCATACCTTGAAACCCGAGAGTAAGTTGGCTTTAATCCGACTACTCCACAAAACGCTGCAGGCTGACGTATTGATCCTCCTGTATCACTACCTAAAGCGGCAATGCATAAACCTTCAGCAACAGCAGTAGCGGAACCTCCAGAAGAACCTCCGGCAACACAAGTGTTATTGATGGGGTTTTTAACGGGGCCATAAATTGAATTTTCATTAGAGCTTCCCATAGCAAACTCATCGCAATTAAGGCGGCCAATTATAATAGCGCCTTCATTAATAAGTTTTTCTACAACAGTTGCGCTATACAAAGACTTAAAGTCCTTGAGAATATCAGAAGAGGCTGATAAGTTGTGATTTTCATAACAAATATTATCTTTTATAGCAATAATCATACCAGATAACCTACCATGATTTTTATTAGATATTTGCACATCAATCATTCTAGCTTGATCCAAAGCGCTTTCATCAAAAGTTTCAATAAACGAATTATTATGATTATGATTTTTAATCTTTAAAAGATAAAATTTAACAACCTCAACACAAGTTAGTTCTGAAGAAAGTAATTTAGATTTAAGTTCTTGAAATGAACGAAATGTATTCAAGTCTTTGGTTTATCGTCTAAATTTTTATCAGACTCATTTTTTCCTTTCTTAAACTCATTGATTCCTTTACCAATACCCCTCATGAGTTCGGGAATTTTCTTTCCTCCAAAAAGCAATAAAAGAGCAAGAGCTAAAAGCACCATTTCTGTTGGGCCAGGCATACCTAATAATAATGTTTTCATAAAGTATTAGTTGTTATATATTAAACAAAAATAGCTATTTTGATTTTAATAAGCCTCAAAAAGCCACAATGAAGGGTCCTGCTTATCATATCCTTTCCAAATCTCAAAATGTAGTTCTGTTTTACTATCATTAACATCAGTCAAAACCGTGCCAATTTTTTCTTTAGCTAAAATATTATCACCAAGCTTAACAGTAACATCCTCAAGACCTGAATATACAGTAAAAAACTCACCATGATTAATTAGTATTGCCCTGCCTTTACCTTGAATAAAAAATATTCTAGAGATCTTGCCGTCAAATACAGATCTAATATTAGCATTTTTATTTGTTGCTATATTTATACCATTATTAAAAGTTTCTACATTATTAAAAAGATGATGTTTTTGCGTTCCATAAGATTGTACAATTAAACCTTGTTCTAACGGCCATGGTAAATTCCCTTTATTCTTACTAAAATTATCAGAAATTATCCTGGCTTCTGGTGTTAAAGACATGGTATTAGAGTTGTTGTTTTTTCTTAGCCTATCTCGTGCGAGACGAATCTCTTCTTCAATGATTTTTTTTATTTTTTTATCTAGTATTAAAGCCTTTTTTTGCTGAGATTTAATTTTAGTGAGAAATAAATTTTCAGATTTTTGTAATTTTGAAAAAATTATTTTCTTCTCCTCTTTTGAATCTAAAATTGTTTTTAATTTTTCTTTTTTTAAGAGTATCAGAGAAATATTTTCATCTTTTTTATTTTTTAGCAATTCATGTTGTTGAATAAGTACTTGTTTGTTTAAAGCCAAACTATCTTGATTTTTTTCTATTTGAATAGCTTGATTTTTTCTTGATCTAGAGTATTGTTTTAAGTATAAAATTCTTTTATATGCCTGATTAAAAGTTGTTGAAGAAACAACAAACATCAAGCTGTTACGATCATTCTTGTTTTTTTGTAATGCATAAATCATAGAAGCATACTCTTTCTTTAATTCAAAAATTTGTTTCTCTCGCTTAATAATTAAAGTGTTACTGTTTTCAATTTTTTCTTGAAGTCTTAGTGTCTGCTTTTGCAATAAAGAAATTTCTATATTTAAAATCTGAATTAATCGCTCTTGGCTAGTTATTTTTTTTTCTAAGAAACCCAGGTAACTTAAAGAGGATTTCTTGTTTTCTTGTGTTGTTTCTAATAATTTAGATGTGTATTCAATTTCTTTTTCTATTATTATTTTTTGGTTCTTAAGAGTTTCCTTGTTTTGGGCAACAACACTAACGCAAATAAACATACTATAAATTATACAGCTAATTAATCTCATTATACAATTTAGAAATATTAAAAGATGGCTCCTCCTTATTACTGAATTTAATTTTAGAATATTTAATCTCTAAATTAAATGGACTGCTTGATGATTTTATACTTAACTCTTTAGGGAATTTTTTATCGTTAATTAACTGAAAACCAGAATATGTAATCTGTAGGGGTTCATCGTCTATAGAACTAAGATTAACTTCTTTAATAATCTCTTCTATTATGTTAACGATATATGAGCTTGAGTCTGGCTTTTCCTTAATTAGCAAGCTACTCCCATTCAATTTAGTGGTATAATTTATTTCTGGAAGATGAATCTGAGAGGTTATAATTTGCTCTATTAAATCATAAGAAAGGTGTGTGTTTATTTTTTCACTCGCATAATCTATAGATTTAATCATCCAAGTTGAATTAGTTCTATTTATATAGTAAATCGAATCTTTTGAGATCATAACTCTAGAAACCTCACCAATAATTGGTGCTGTAATTGAAAGCCAAATCAGACTATCGTTTCTAATTTTAAAATTAGCGCCTAATCCAATATTTTGTTCACTAGATTTAATGATTATCTTTCCCGTAATCGTAATCCAATCTTTTGATGTTTTGTCAACATTAATATTCTTAATTAAAGCTTCAACATCGATAGTATTGAGATTATTGCTTGTTACAACTACTTTTTTCAAATTACATCCAGTAATAAATAAAAAGATAAGTAGTATAGTTGTATTATTCAAATAAATCCTCATTTTTAATTTTTTCTTCTAAAAATTTTGACCCATCGCCTAAGTTTTTTGCTTTAATCCATTCAGATACAGCTTCTTTTTTCAGGCCTAAATTAAACAATATATCTCCATAATGTTCAACAACAACTGCACTTGTTTGACTTCCATTAGATAAGGCTCTTTCAATCCAAATTTTAGCATTTTCAAAATCTCCTAGACAATACAAAACCCAACCATATGTGTCTTGATAGGTTCCGTTATTTGGCTCTAAATCATTACATTTTTTAGACATTTTTTTGGCTCTATTTAGATCTTTTTTTCTTAATGATAAGTAATAACTGTAATTATTTAAAACAATAACGTTGTTAGAGTTATTCAATAGCAATTGATCGAATATAGAGTCAGATTTATCATGAATTTTAAGAGCATGATATGTGTCTGCTAATGAAGATTGAAACTCAGCATATAACATTTCATTATCAAATACATATTCCACTCCTAACTCCAAAGAATTAAGAGCGGTGTTGTATTTCTTAAAATAAATATTTGAAATCGCATGAAAATAATAATAGAGAGGATCCGAAGGAAAATATGAAATAGCCTTATTGCTAAATATTAATAATGAATCATAGTTGTTTTCCTCAACTTCTAAAAATAATAATTGAGTCCAAACTGCTTGAATAGATTGGCTTATACTGATTGATTTTTTATAATTTTTTTTAGCTTTTTTCTTATTACCATCAGCATAATAAAGATCACCATAAATAGCATAGGCTATAGCTTCATCTTGATGTTTGTTTAATAATATAGATCCAAGTTCAAAAGCTTGTTTTCTCATAGTATCATTAACAGAAATAATACCAATGTAAGATGATAGGATTGCTATTTTTGTTTCTAATAGAACTTTTTCATTAATAAACGCTTTTTTTAATTCTTGGAATGAATTTTCAAGATCTCCATTATCTCTATATAAATTTGCTAATGTTAAATGTATTCTTCCATTTTCAGGATCCTTTTCAGAAATTTGTTGAAATATTGAAAAAGCTTTTTCGTTTTGATTATTAAGAATATAGGCTTCAGCTAATATATGTAAGACCTCAATGTCTTTAGGATATTTATCTGATAACAACTCTAATGTTTTTGTGGCCTTTTTTATATCTTTTACTTGAAGATAAAGTTTATGCTTTTGCATAGAAAGTATCTTGTCAGTTCCTTTCAGGCTTTCAAGATCATCATAAACTTTAATCGCTCTCAAGTATTGTTGATTATAAATATAGGTGTCTGCGAGTTTATAGTAATTAAACTCATTGTCTGGCTGTAACTTTATAATTTCAACATATTGTTTTGCTGATTCATTGTATTCTTGATTTATAAAAAGAATCTCAGCGTGATTACGAAGATACCAGATATTCTTCTTATTTGAATCAACTGCTTTTAAAGAATATTCTTTGGCAATAATCGGTTTTTTTAATGTCTTATAAATAGTTGAGGCTTGGTAATAAGCCTCATAAAGAGTTGGGTTTTTTTCAATACATTTTTCAAATAGAGCTAAAGAAGCTTCTTTATTATCAAGAGATTTCTGTTTAAGAGCACTAAAGAAAATATTATTATACTTAATTGTCTCATTGCTGCTTTTTCCTTGATTTTTATTAGATTGGTTTTTTAATTTATTATCTGGATAAAAGCTTTTCCATTGGCCATAGGACGAGTTATTTAGAAATAAAAAAAGTAGTAGTAGTATTCGATTTAACATTTATTTTATTTCACAAAAATCGCCAATACTAATTTCTTGATCAATACTCTTTCCGTTAAAAAGAACTTGATTACCAATCATTGAATTCTTTATTTTTGCATTTAATAAGGTTGATTTATTTTGAATAATAGTATGACTAATCATACTGTCCGTAATACAGGTGTATTCTCCTATAGAAACGTAAGGACCTATTTTAGAATTTTTAACTTTTGAGCCGGGACCAATATAGCATGGCGTTATGATTTCTGAATTAATAATTTCAGCCGTTCTGTCAATCATGTTGTTAAGTTTATTGTGTTCTAAGACTCGTGAATTTGTATATACTGTTGCGTCTTTATTTCCACAGTCAAGCCATTCATCTACCTTTCCTGTTGAAAATTTCATTCCCTTCTTTTTCATGTTTTCAAGAGCATTAGTAAGTTGGTATTCTCCTTTATCTTTTATGTTGTTATCTATTAAATACTGTAATTCTTTTCTTAAATTCTCACCATCATTAAAATAATAGATCCCAATAATAGCTAAATCAGAAATATACTTTTTAGGTTTTTCAACAAAATCTGTAATAACATTATCCTTATTAATTTTAACAACACCAAATGCAGAAGGGTCTTCAATTTTACTTACCCAAATAATACCATCATTTTTTTTATTTAATTTAAAATCTGCTTTAAATAATGTATCTGCAAAGGCTACAACAACATTGCCTTTTAGTGATTCTCTTGCACACAAAATAGCGTGAGCAGTTCCTAGTGGTTGATCTTGATATACAACTGTTCCGATAGCTCCTAGATCAGAAGCAATTTTTTTTAAATCCTTTTCAACTTGAGAGCCAAAATCACCAATAATAAATGCAATCTCATTAATTTCTTCATCACAAATTGCAACAATATCCTCAACAAGTCTTTGGACAATAGATTTACCCGTAAATGAGATTAATGGTTTAGGAGTTGTTAGTGTGTGCGGCCTCAGTCTTGAGCCTCTTCCGGCCATTGGTATAATAATTTTCATCTATTTAAGTATTAATTAACTCTCGCCAGTACTTCCAAAACCACCCAAACCTCTATACGATTCTTCAAGTTTTTCTACTTGCAATAGCTGAACCTTAGAGTAAGATGAAAAAACTAACTGCGCTATACGATCACCATTATTAACGGCAAAATCTTCATTAGATAAA
>JABGXK010000192.1 GCA_018675825.1 Flavobacteriales bacterium
CAGGATTTTCAAGTAATTGACTAATTTTATTTATCCATATATCTAGAGAGTTTTCCTTACTATTTTTTTGTTTATATTGCCAATGTGCTGCATATCCCTTTTCAGCAATTTCATCCATTCTTTTACTTCTTATCTGAACTTCAACCCACTTTCCATCATCTCCCATAACTGTTGTATGTAAAGATTCGTATCCATTAATCTTAGGGGTTGAGATCCAATCTCTAAGTCTGTCAGGGTTTGGTTTATAAAAATCTGTTACTATTGAATATATTTTCCAACAATCAGATTTCTCATTTTGTTTATTACTATTAACAATAATCCTTACAGCAAATTTGTCAAATATGTTATCAAATGTAACCCCCTTATGTATGATTTTCTCCCTTATTGAATAAATTGATTTTGGTCTTCCTTTAATCGTTGTCTTTAATTTTTCATCTTTCAATACATTTTTGATTGGAATAGTAAACTTATTAATGTACTTGTTTCTACTCAATTTTGTCTCATTAAGTTTTATAGATATAGCCTTATATATTTCAGGTTTTGTAAATTTTAAACCTAGATCTTCTAATTCAGTTTTTATTGGATATAATCCTAATCGATGAGCAAGTGGAGCATATAAATATAACGTTTCGGATGCTATTTTTAATTGTTGTTGTTTTGACATAGCGTCTAGTGTTCTCATATTATGTAACCTATCAGCAAGTTTTATTATAATTACTCTAACATCATCTGATAATGTAAGTAACATTTTTCTGAAATTTTCAGCCTGTAAAGAAACTTTCTGATCAAAAACATCTGCAATTTTTGTAAGACCATTTATTATTAATGCTATTTTTTTACCAAAAATATTTTCAATATCTGATATTGTGTAATCAGTATCTTCAACAATATCATGTAATAAAGCACATATAATTGACACTGTACCTAGTCCAATTTCTTTAGCACATATATGAGCAACTGCAATTGGGTGTAATATATACGGCTCTCCAGATTTTCTTCTTATATTTTCATGACCCTTTACAGCTAAGTTAAAGGCTTTTCGAATATTCTTTTTATCTTCCTTATTAGTTTTATCATTACAAGCTCTTAATAGAGATCTATATTTGTTAATTATCTCTTTTTTTTCTAGTTCTAAATCTAAAGGTTGCATAGGTTCTAGTAAGCAAAAATTTTATAATTCTTCATTAGTTTATTTACTTCCCTCTTTACTTCATTAATTTTATTTTTATCATTCCAATTCATAATCACAAGATCAATTAGATCAACAATTTTAGGTATTATATTTTCTTTAACACCTCTAGTAGTAATAGCAGGAGTTCCAAGCCTTATTCCTGAAGTAATAAATGGTGATTGAGTATCAAACGGAACCATGTTCTTATTTACAGTGATATCTGCTAAAACTAATGCGTTTTCAGCTTGTTTTCCTGTTATGTTTTTTGATCTTAAATCTATTAACATACAATGATTATCTGTTCCTCCTGATATTATTTTATAATCTTTTTTTGCTAAACACTCAGCCATAACCTGAGCATTTAATTTAACTTGTTTATTATATTCTATAAATGAAGGTAATAAAGCTTCTCCAAAAGCAATTGCTTTTGCTGCAATGACATGTTCTAAAGGTCCACCTTGAGATCCTGGAAAAACTGCAGAATTTAATATTGTAGACATTAATTTTTTTTCTCCTTTTAGGTTAGTTATCCCAAATGGATTTTTAAAGTCCTTACCCATCATGATCATGCCACCTCTAGGTCCTCTTAATGTTTTATGAGTTGTGGTCGTAAGTATATGGCAATGATGTGCTGGATTGTTTAATAATCCTGTAGCTATTAATCCAGCAGGATGAGCAATATCAGCTAGTAAAATTGCTCCAACTTTATCAGCAACTTCTCTAAATTTCTTATAATTCCAATCTCTTGAATATGCTGATCCACCACAAATAATCATTTTCGGATTCTCTTCAATTGCAGTTTTTTCTAATGAAAAATAGTCAATTAATCCAGTCTCCTCTTCAACGTTATAAAAAGAAGTTTTATATAGTTTTCCCGAAAAATTTACTGGAGATCCATGTGTTAAATGACCTCCGTGTGACAAATTAAATCCTAATATTTTATCACCTGGATTTAAACATGCTAACATAACTGCTGAATTGGCTTGAGATCCAGAATGAGGTTGAACATTAGCATATTCAACATTAAAGAGAGTTTTTGCTCTATCTATCGCTATTTGTTCAATTTGATCAACAATTTCACAACCACCATAGTATCTTTTACTAGGATATCCTTCAGCATATTTATTTGTAAGACAGGACCCTGCAGCATTCATCACATTTTGACTGACAAAATTTTCAGAAGCAATTAATTCTATCCCATTTCTTTGTCTAAGATCTTCTTGATTAATTAAATCAAATATTTGATTATCATCTTTCATTGTTATTTTTATTTTTAATTTCGTATTATCAACAAATATAATTTTTTTATGAATAGACTAACTGATCTTTTAAAAATAAAATACCCTATTATTCAAGGAGGAATGATATGGTGTAGTGGATGGCGTTTAGTTAGTGCAGTTAGTAATAATGGTGGATTAGGACTTATTGGTTCTGGCTCTATGTATCCTGATAATTTAGAACACCACATAAAAAAGTGCAAAGAAAATACTGCTAATTCTTTTGGTGTTAATCTTCCATTAATGTACCCAGATATTAAGGAACATATTAAAGTTATTTTAAAAGAAAAAATTAAGATCGTCTTTACATCAGCTGGTAATCCTATGACTTATACAAAAATACTTAAAGATAATGGAGTAACTGTTGTACATGTAGTTGCTAATAAAAAGTTTGCTCTTAAATGTATTGATGCTGGTGTGGATGCTATTGTTGCTGAAGGTTTTGAAGCTGGTGGTCATAATGGTCATGAAGAAATTACTTCTTTGTGTTTAATCCCACAAATTAGATCTTGTATTGATATTCCTCTTATTGCAGCTGGAGGAATTGCTTCAGGTTCTTCAATGCTTGCCGCTATGTCACTTGGAGCTGATGGAGTGCAAATTGGTAGTCTTTTCGCTTCAAGTAAAGAATCATCTGCACATAATAACTTTAAAGATAAAATTTTGCAAGCTAAAGATGGTGATACTAAGTTAACACTTAAAGAAATTATGCCAGTACGTTTATTAAAAAATGAATTTTATAATCAAGTTATAAATGCTTACAAAACTAATGCTTCAAGAGAAGATTTGGTAAATATCTTGTCCAAAGGTCGTGCTAAGATAGGTATGTTTGAAGGAGATGTTAAAAATGGAGAGTTAGAAATTGGTCAAGTAGCAGCAATGATTGATTCAATTAAAGAGGTTAAAGATATATTTACTGATCTGATAGAGGATTTTAATTTTCATAATAATAGAATATCAGATATACATTTTGATTAAAGATATATATAATTTCTTTTATTATTTTCTAGCATTTTAAAATTATTGATTAGTATTAATAATTTGTAAATTTGTAAAAAAATTATAATTAATGAAAAAAATAGTTTTTTCTGCTCTTTTATTGCTTTTTTCTTTTAACTCATTTTCATCTCATTTAATGGGTGGTGAGATTACCTGGCAATGTATCAAATCTGGTTCTGATATTGGTAAGTATATTTTTACTATGAAAGTATATAGAGATTGTTCTGGAATTACTGTTTCAACTCTAACTCAAACCATTCAAGTCTGGAATCATCCTTCAGTCGTTAGTTTTCAATTAGATTTTCTTTTGAATCAAGATGTCTCCCCAATTTGTGATCCAATTAATAGTGGTAACTCACAACTTAATTGTGCTAGTGGTGATCCTGGTTCAGTTGAAGAATATATTTTTGAATCCCAACCTGTTCAGTTACCTGGCGTTCCTCCTAATAATGGATGGCAATTTACTTGGGATAATTGTTGTAGAAATGCTGCTATTACAAATATTCTTAATCCATCTTCTGCAGGTTTTACTTTAAGAGCTTCAATGTACCCATTTATAGATCCAACTTCCGGAACGGCTATTCCTGCAGATCCTTGTTTTGACTCATCTCCTGAATTTAAAGAACAACCTAAAACAATTCTATGTACTGGATTTCCTTTTTCTTATAGTCATAATGCTGCTGATGAAGAGCTTGATGAATTAATATACTCATGGGGTGAACCTCTAGATGATTTTGGTTTAGTTTATAATCCTCCAGTTGATCCTTTACCTTTAATATATAATGCTCCTTATACTATATCATCACCTTTACCTGGGAATCCATCCTTAGATCCTAGTACTGGAGAAATTTCTTATGATGCTAATATATCTGGTAATTTTGTTACTTGTGTTAAGGTTCAAGCATGGAAGTGTAACCAGTTAGTTTCTGAAATATTTAGAGAAGTTCAAGTTGTCTTAATATCTTGTCCAACAATGCCAGCATCATTAATTCCTAATAATCCTCCTTCTGTTGAAGCTCCTTTTATAGATTCTCTTACTAATTTACCTAGCTTTGATACAACTGTTTTTGCTGGTTCATTAGTTGAATTTACTATTGATGGAATTGATGCAGATTTGTACGGAGGTAATATTCCTCAAGAACTAACAATGGAAGTTTCTGGTGGACAGTTTGCAAATGATTTTTTAACTTCAACTGATTGTCTTAACCCTCCATGTGCTACTTTTAACAATACCGCTGGTGTGCCAGCTCCTTTTACAAACTTTGGAGTTGTTTCTGGAATATTTCGTTGGCAAACTTCTTGTAACCATATTGCTGCTCTTACTGGATGTGGTCAAACATCAAATGTATTTACTTTCTTAGTTAAAGTTTACGATGATTTTTGTCCTGCTAATGGACTTAGATTTGCTACTATAAAAGTTACTGTTGTTCCTTTACCTATTGATATATCTCCAGATATTAGATGTGTTTCTGTTCTAGAAAATGGAAATGTTGAAGTTTCTTGGGAACACATTCCATCTGCTCCTGCTAGTACTGTTTATTCACTTTTTCACTCAGATAGCGAGAATGGTCCTTTTACTATAGTTGATAGTATTTTTTATCCTGATAGTACATTTTTGCATAATATTGTTAATGCTAATAATGAATCACAGTATTATTATTTAACGTCCTTATCTTCTTGTGCTGATGAATCAGCCCCTTCTGACACTTTAAAATCTATTAAACTTGAAGGAGTTGGAATAAATGGAGATACTGAAGCTGATTTAAATTGGAATGAAATTCATTTATATAATCTACCAACTTCATTTCTAGAATACAATATTTATGCTCTAGATGGGAATTTGGATTGGCAGAATGTAGGTTCTTCATTAAATACTAATTATATTTTTCCTGCTCAAACATGTAATTCTCCACAAAAACTATATATTAGTCTTGAAGATGATAATGGCTGTGTATCTAACTCTTCAATAAAAGAAATTATCTTAAAAGATACAATTAGTCCAAACAAACCTGTCATTCTTGATGTATCTGTTAATTCAAATGGTAAGTCAGTTATTTCATGGTCATCATCTTCAACTGATGTAGATGTTTATGCAATATATATTCAAGATGAGTTTGGCGCTTGGATTACTATCGATTCAGTTTATGGTTTTTCAAATAATTCTTTTGAGTATGTATCTTCTAATGCTGATAATAATTATGAAACATTTAGTATCCGTTCTATAGATAGTTGTGGAAATGCAAGTTCAAGAAGTATTATGCATAATTCTATGAATTTAATCTCTAAGATAGATGTTTGTGACTTATCAATTAATATTAATTGGAATAATTATATAAATTTTAAAAACGAATTAAGTCATTATAAGATTTATATTTACACTACTGATACACAAGGAAATATTGTACAAGATTCTGTCAGAATAGATCAAGGATTAAGTTATGAGATCAATAATATTCAAAAGGGATATAACTATTATTTTTATATCTCTGCATTTAATGGTGATTCTTCATTAGTTGCAATATCTGATCAAGTAAATCATTATATAACTCTTCCTTTACAACCTAATTATAATTATATTGATTACGTAACTGTAGATAATAATAATATTGAAATTAGTTGTTTAGTAGATAATAATGCTATTATAGATCGCTATTTAATATTCAGATCTTTTGAAGATGATTCAGTTTTTAGTGAAATTGGTAGTGTATTATTTAATAGTAGTTCTTACATATTATATACAGATAAGACAGCTAAACCACAAAATAACTACTATCAATACCAAGTCTATCCTGTTGACACATGTAATAATATTATTCAAGCCCCATCAGTTTATCAAAGTCTAGATGACACATCATTTGGTCAATCTATTTATCTCTCTTCTGAAATTAATGTTGATTATAATGATAACCCTTTATTTTTAGAACAGTATACAAATACTTTAACTTTCAATGAATATGATAAATGGCTGGGTGGTGTTTCAGAATATCAGCTTTTTAGATCTGTAAATAGAGGTGAATTTGATGTTCTTCCTTTATATATTTTTGATAGAATTAATAATTCTGAAGAAGAATTAAAGTATATTGATATTGTCACGGAATTTGGTGATGGAAATGGACGTTTTTGCTATTACATTAAAGCTATTGAAGGAAACACTAATCCTTATGGATCAGTTTTTGAAGGAAGTTATTCAAATATTTCATGTGTGTCGCAAACCCCAATACTTTATGTTCCAACCTCTTTCACTCCAAATGGAGATGAACATAATGAAATTTTCAAACCAATAACAAATTTTGTATCTGAGATTGGTTATGAATTTTCAATTTATTCTAGATCAGGAGATATGATATTTTCTACTAATAATCCATTAAAAGGTTGGGATGGAACATATGAAGGTCGTTTTGTTCAGAATGATAATTATGTTTATCATATCTCTTATCTTAATGGTATAGGAGATTTAACAGAAAAAGTTCATATTTTTACACTAATTCGTTAGTTGTCTAGATTTTTTTGAAAAAAAAGTATCATTTTTACACACCATTTTTTGTTGTAAATCGTTAATTTTGCAGACTTTTAGTTAACTGCTATGAATAATAATATATCTAAATTAAGGGAAGGATTAACATACGATGATGTGCTTGTTGTTCCAGCATATTCTGAAGTTTTACCCAACAATGTTAATACTCAAACCTTATTTTCTAAAAATATTAAATTAAATCTTCCTCTTATTTCTGCAGCTATGGATACTGTAACTGAATCTAAGATGGCTATTGCAATTGCTCAGGAAGGAGGGATAGGAGTCTTACATAAAAGTATGAGTATTCAACAACAAGCATCTGAAGTTAGAAAAGTAAAAAGATCAGAGAGCGGAATGATACAAGACCCTATAACATTAAGTATTAATGCTAATGTAGGTGATGCGTTTAAAATAATGAAAGAAAATAGAATTGGAGGTATACCTATTGTTGATGAAGATAATCTTTTATTAGGCATAGTAACAAATAGGGATCTTCGTTTTGAAAAAGATTATAATTTAAGTATTAGTAAAGTTATGACTTCAAATAATCTTGTTACTACATTAATTAATGATTTGCAAAATGCAGAAGATATACTTAAAACTAATAAGATTGAGAAACTTCCTATTGTTGATAAAAATAATTGTTTAGTAGGTTTAATAACCTTTAGAGACATTGTTAAAAATAGAATGCGTCCAAATGCATGTAAAGATAAATTTGGAAGACTTAGAGTTGCTGCAGCTGTTGGAGTTACTCATGATGTTATTGATAGAATATCTGCATTAATAGATGTTAATGTTGATGCTATTGTTATTGATACAGCACA
>JABGXK010000193.1 GCA_018675825.1 Flavobacteriales bacterium
ACCACCCAATGGATGATTGGAGTGTGTTCGATATAACCATAACCGACAAGCGATACATTTATATCTATAACGGTACTAACGGTGATTATGACTATCTAACAGAGATGATTATTGGCTCAAAATATACTTTTGATGTGAACCCAGAGTTAAATTCAAAAATTGGAGAACAATTTGGAACAGATATAGTAACCTCATATGGTGGTAGTGAGTATGCTAATAAAAGACACGCTCCAAAGACTACATGGGATTTTACTTTCTCACATATACTAAGCACTCAAAAAACTGCTTTAGAAGCTTTAAATGCTAATGTACAAGATTGGAAGAAATTTATATACTACGATGATTCAGACTCTACTACGACTCCACCATCAACCTATCATTATGTTAGGCTTGTAAATCCAATTGAATTTACTGAGGTTGCACCTAATGTATTTAGTGCAAATGTGAGCTTAAGAGAACAATTGGTATAGAGTATCGGATAAATAATAAAACGAGCTTCTAGGGGTATATTTGAGCCTTATATAGCTATATTAGGGGTCGGGTATAACTATATTTAATTCTATTGCACTCCACCTTATTAACCTTTCAAGAAAATCACTAAATTCTTTACGTTCTAAATCTTTTGTAGATATAATATCAAAATGATTTTTAATTGTTTGGTGCATTTCTTGTTTAGTATAACCTAATTCTTCTGATAATATATCAATAATCTGCCAATAATAATTATTTTGTTGTCCAGACCTTACACCAACCTCTTTTAATTCAAAATAATACTCACCATCTTTAACATCTACCGTTGGCAGATTTATAATACCATTCTCTACTGTGCAATGCAATCTCTGCATACAACTCTTTCCCATAATTCTTGGTCAGGGGATGACCATAATCTATTTTCAAATATTTCCCACTTACATTCACATAATGGACACCACTTTAAATCTAAATCAGCTCGAACTTCGTCATATTTATGATTCTCCCTGTCTTTCTTTTCAACCACAGTATTATCAAGGGCATCTATTACCCATTGTATAGAATCATCTATTGTCCATTGTTTCTTCAATCATGCCTCCTAATAAAAGTAGATAGTTTCTAGCATCCATAATTCTACCCATTATAGGCTCATCTGAGGATTCTACACCAGATAAGACATAATTTCTAATTGAATCCATATGTTTTAGTAAGTATATTAAAGTAACTTTTTGCGGCTCAATGTTTATACGCTCTGCTATACTCTTAAAGTTCTTAAACTTATCTTCATCACTTACAGTGTATTCTTTACCTTTAGTGAGCATAATTCTATTCTCTTCTTTTTGAACAGACTCTGCCCACTTTATAAAATCTGGAACTTTCATTTAGTTTCCTTTTAATGTTTTCGAAGTCATGGTAGCCTCCACCAATCTTACTTTAAGGTATTCAAATCAAACACCGTGCTAATCAGCACTTGTTTTATTTTTAATTGGCACTTTTGACTTCAAATTTATATGGGGAAGCCAACCACAGCAAACACTCGATTTTATAATTAAAACAATACCTGTTTAATCTATTATCGGATGCCCCCATAATACTAATTATTTTCTTCCATATCGTCTAGACATGGTTCGCATATACTAATCCTATCTCCATCACAATGAGAGCAGACTGAAAAGTCATTCATAATATCTACCATTCCATCTACTTTATTACTGATATTATTAATAAGGCGAATTAAATCTTCTCTGGATAATGAGCTTAGTTCAGCTTCTGTATCTGCCCATAGTCCTGTTATCAAATTAAATAGTTCTTTTATTTTAAACATTATCACTCCTTCTTACTTGTGTAAAATCAATAAACATTATAGTATGCAATGTAATACATATGCAATTACAATTCCAACTACATTATATACCATATCTATAAAAGAAAAGCCAGTATGTCGTTTAGAAAAACCTTGAAACAATTCATAAACAAAACCAGTTAAAAAAGTTAAACAAATAGAAAGTATCATGTCATCGGTATATGTATAAAAAAAATAATACAATCCAAAAGATACATATAGATGTGCTTGTTTATCCATTATAAATTCTAAATTGTCATTTAAGTCTATTTTAAACATTATAACTCATCTAATAATTTATCAACATCATCATCAATATACTTAACAGTTTGATTCTTTCTTACCTTTAAGCTATCATACCATTCTTTCCCTCTACGTTCTATTGCCCATTCAACAAATTCTGCTGGTGTTTTATGTGCAGAGAAATGAGATGAGAAAGTATGGCAACCAACACATAAACAAAAGCCATTATCAGTATCCCATCTAACTGACCTGACTGACCGTGAGTAGAAATGATGAGCATTTAGGGGAGATAGCTTATGGCATTTTTCACACATCCCATACTCACGGACTTTTTCAGACCATGATTTATCCAATTTAGTTATATTGGATTTTTTCATGTTTAGAGAAGGTCATCCTTTGAGTCAAGGATATTAATAAGCCCTTCCATACGCAATTTAACCATTGCAAAATCTAAAGTTTCAGATGTACCCATAGATTGTACTGCTAGTTTTAAACATACTTGTCTATGTATGTCTTGAGTTCTCGCATCAAGGTCTCTAACTATTTCACCGCCTGTTTTAGTAGTGCTTGGTCTTGCGACTACACCTTCTGCTGGAGTAACTATCCAACCCATTTTACCAGCTTCATATTCTTCTTTGCGAATATTAACTACATCGCCCTTATTATAATCTTTAAGTTTCTCATGTAAGTTATCTGTTGCAAATAAGCTATGCTCTTCACCTTCTACGTCAAACTTATATAAATGATATACTCCATAAGCGTTAGTACCTTCAAGTGGACTATCAAATAAAAACTTAACATTGTTATCGGTATTTGCTCTTATTTTTAATGTTTTACTATCCATTGCA
>JABGXK010000194.1 GCA_018675825.1 Flavobacteriales bacterium
ATGGATCTGGAACTTCATCTTCTAATCCTGGAGGTTATGATGCAGTAAATAGATATGGTGATGAAGATACTGATGGTAATCTTAATGACCCAACTGGCAATATAAATGAAAATTATTTTAATTTTCCTGGTCTTGGTAAAATTTATAGAACTGGATATATGGAAAGTGATCTTGTAGATTACAATACTAAAAATTTAAAGTTTGCAACAGCCATGCATTATCTTATTGAAGATGATTTAGAGGTTATATATGCATTAAATTATGGTACAGGCACGACAGTATATCAGGGTGATAATAGATTTAGTTTAAACGGAATTAAGTTTCTTCAAAATAGATTTGAAATTAATAAAAAAGATAAATTTTTTATTAGAGCGTATAGATCGCAAGAAGATGCAGGAGAATCTTATGATGCAGTATTCACTGCTATTAAATTACAAGAACTTAATCTAACTTCAAATCAAGATTGGTATACCTATTATAAAAACAGATTTAGAGAAAATTTTAATTGGAGTTCTATTGGATGGGAAACCCCGACATATAATTGGGTCGATACAACCTGGTTATTTCAAGGTGAGCCTATTGGTTCATCATTAGATATTTGGACAATGCTAAGTGATTCTATCCTTAACCAGAATACAGATTTAATTATTGCTGGTCATGATTTTGCAAGAAATTTAGCAGATATTAATCAAAATAGATTAGAACCTGGAACAGATGAGTTTGAAGAAGCATTTAATGATATAACATCTAAGATTTCTTACCTTCAAGGAGGAACTGGTTTTTATGATAAATCAGCACTAAACCACATTCATTCAGAATATCAATTTAAGCAAGAATTAACACATTTTAAGATTGGTGCAAATTTCAGACAATATAGACCAGATTCAAAAGGAAGTATTTTTATGGATACTTCTAGCACTATTACAAATAATGAATTTGGTTTCTATGCTGGTGCAGAAATAAAGTTTCTTGGTGAATTTTTAAAATTAAATACTACATTAAGAGCAGACAAAAATGAAAATTTTGATCTTAATTTCTCTCCAGCAGCTTCAATTGTATATAAACCAAATAAGCAAGATGTAATCAGATTTTCATTTGGATCAGCACTAAGAAACCCAACATTAAGTGACCAGTATTTATATTATAATGTAGGTCGAGCAATTCTTATTGGGAATTTAAATGGTCATGGTACTAATTATGGCGAAAACCTAGTTAGTATTGAATCATTACTTGCATACTATACACCTGCATTTCCAAATAAAGATAGTCTTCAGTTTTTTAATGTTGACCCAATACAACCTGAAAAAGTGCAATCAATTGAATTAGGATATAGATCTACTTTTGCTAATAAAATATATTTAGATGCCAATATATATTATTCACAATATACTGACTTTATAGGATATAAAATAGGAGCTAAATTTCAAACTGTAATAGATGATCCTTTAACAGGCGGATATGAGATTGCACTTCCTTCAATTCAAGCATATAGAATAGCAGCAAATGCTGAAAACAAGGTTACAACTAAAGGGGCTTCAATAGGAGTAAACTACTACCCAAATGGCAATCTAAGTTTGAATGGAAACTACTCTTGGAATTCTTTAAATCAAAAAGGCACTAATGATCCGATAATACCTGCTTATAATACACCAGAACATAAATTTAATCTTGGATGTCTAATGAAAAATATTCATTTTAGTAGAGAACAATCTTTATTAAGAGATTATAGCTTTAGTATTAATTATAAATGGGTAGATGGATACAAATATGAAGGTTCTCCTCAGTTTACTGGATTAATACCTTCATATGACTTATTAGACTTGCAAATTAGTAAAGAAATAATTGAAATGAATGCTACTATCAAATTAGGAACAACTAATTTATTAAATAATCTTCATTTTGAAGTTTATGGTGGACCATACATTGGTAGAATGACTTACTGCTCAATATTATTTAATATTAATTAGATAATTCTCTTACTAAAACAAAAATTTATTCTAATTTTAGCATTCTAACAAATTTAATAAATTTATGAAAACACATATACAAAAAATTTTGGCAGTTGCTTTAATCTTTATTGGTATAAATGCAACAGCTCAAACAAGATATCTAGATAATATGTTTGATAGTGTGACTGTAACTTCTGATGTTCAGTACGCAACAAACATAAGTGTACTTCCAATGCTTCAAGGATTAGCTCCAGGACCTGCTCCACTTTTATGTGATATATATGAGCCAAAAAACGATACAATGACAGATAGACCAGTTATTGTATTAATACACACTGGTAGTTTCCTTCCGGCTGTATTAAATGGCCAAGCAACAGGATCAAAAACTGACTTATCAGTTGTTGAAAATTGCATGAGATGGGCAAAGAAAGGATATGTAGCAGTTGCTATGGATAATAGACTAGGATGGAATCCAACATCTCCTGATCAAAACACTAGGACATCAACTATACTTCAGGCTGCATACAGAGGTATACAAGATGCTAAAGCAATGGTTAGATACATGAGAAAAACTGTTGCTGAAGATGGTAATCTATATGGAATAGACGATAGTAAAATAGTACTAGGTGGTCAAGGAACAGGTGGTTACCTATCTATGGGTTATATAACTCTTGATACTGTAGCAGAGCTATACCTACCAAAGTTTATGGATTTAACTACTTCACCTCCTACTCCATTTGTATTTCCACCATTCTTTGGAAATATAGATGGTACAGATACAACTTATCTACCAGATTTTGCTTCTCCAACTGGACAGACAGAATTATGGAACATCCCTAATAACCCAACATATAGTAATGATGTAAATATGGCCTTTAATCTTGGTGGTACATTAGCAGATTTATCATGGTTAGATTATACAGGAATTCCTTTAGTATCTTTTCACTGTGAGAATGATCCATTTGCATCAATTGATTCAGGACAAGTAATTGTTCCAACAACTGGAGATTTAGTAATCAGTGATGTTGTTGGTTCTCGTACAGCTGCACATTACAATACTCTATGGAATAATAATGCTGGATTTAATCAAGCAGGACTAACTGATACATTAACTCAAATGTCTAATGCATATAATAGTGCTTGGGATTCTCAACATGGTTTAGTATATGATGGACTATATGTTTTTGATACTCCAGATCCATCAACAACTCCAAATGCATTTGGAGAAATGCCTTATCATGAATCTTCTCCATGGGACTGGTGGGATTTACCAATGTATGACGCTATGTTTGCTGCAGTAAATGGTGCACCAGCAGGATACGGAGCTGCTAATTCATTATTAGGAGCACCTAATATGTCAGAAGCAAATGGTAATCTTTATTTAGATACTATTCACGGATATTTAAATCCAAGAATGTATGAAGTTCTAGGTTTAGGTGGTTCAACAACTAATATGAATGAAATTATTGAGAAAACAACTGAAATTTATCCAAATCCTGCTACTGACAATATTAATATTGTCAGTTATGCAGAATTGATAAATAATATTGAGGTGTATAATCTTTCTGGTCAAAAAGTTATTAGTAAAATAGTTAATGCTACTAGTACTAAACTAAATACTAATGGTTTAGCAAAAGGCGTTTATGTAGTTGACATCAAAACAAAATTTTCGTCTGTTAAAAGAAAAATTATTATTGAATAATTAATTTTAATCAACTAAAAAAAGGGAAGCAAATGCTTCCCTTTTTTTTTGTAAAAAATCCTGCACTAAATACAAATTAAACTCCATATTAAAATGGATAGAGTGACTAACGTATTGCAAACTTCCACTGTCTTTAATTAAAAAAACCAAAGCTATAAATAGAATATGGTGAGGCCTGTTTTTAACACACTAAGTACAACTCTAATTACTTCTAGTGTTGAGTTTAATAGTATCAATTAATGCAGGATAATTATATAAAGAACTTTTTACTAAATATCAGATAGTAACTGGTCTAACTTAATTAATTTATCAGAAATACCATCATCATTAATAACCTTATTACTATTTAACTTTTCTAATTTAGATGCATATTCAATTAGACACATAGCTAATATATCTTGTTTATCTTTAATCTCATAATTATCTTCATAAAACTTTAAACGAGAGTCAATATTTTTAACAGCATTTCTAATAGATTCTTCTAAACTTCTTTCAATTTTCATTGGGTAAAATCTATTTGCTATATTAATTTTAATTGATAGTTTATCCATAATTTAATTATTTAATAGTGCTATGCATTTATCTACTTCTCTAATATATTCATTGATCTTAAGTCTAGTTTCTTTAACATCATCATTAGAAACATCAACAGATTTTGAAATACTCATAATTTTAATTTTATCATTTAAAGCATTTATCTCTATATATTTTTCTTCTAATTCCAATGAAATCTTAGAATTTTCATTTTTTAAATCATTATTTTCTATCTTCAGATTATTATAAGAAGAAAGTAATTTATTAATTTTTAATTCTAGACTAGATATTATATTGATCATTGACATATATTAACACAAATTTAATATTTTTGAGTTATTATATTACAAAATTTTGTTCTTAATCATTCTCCCTTAAAATAAACTATATATACAAGATACTTAATGAGAAAAATACTACTATTACTACTAATATTTATTTCATCTGAAAAATACACATTATATGCTCAGGATTATATTAATCCACTAGATTTTAGACTACTACTTTCAGGAAATTTTGGAGAACTAAGAAGCAACCATTTCCATACAGGTATAGATCTTAAAACTAAAGGAGTTGAAGGCCAGAAAGTATATGCAATTGCTGATGGTTATATTGCTAGAATAAAAGTTTCATCATATGGATATGGAAAAGCTATATACATCAACCATAAAGATGGTAGAACATCTGTATATGCTCATTTAAGCGAATTCTCTGAGAAAATTGACTCAATTACTAGAAAAGAACATTACAGAAAAAAATCATTTGAGATAAATATTTATCCTGAGAAAAACACTCTAAATATAAAACAAGGAGATATAATTGCATTATCAGGAAATAGTGGTAGTAGTGGTGGTGCTCATCTTCATTTTGAAATTAGAGACACAAAGACAGAACAACCATTAAACCCATTAGATTATGGATTTAAAGTACAAGATATTATATCTCCAATTATAAAAGAATTAAAAGTATTCACAATAGAAGATGCAATAAAGAGAGATAATATATATAAAGTTAGAAAAAACAACCAAAACTATATTATTGATAGTACAATACATATAAATAAAAAGACAGGATTAGGAATATACACATATGACCAATCTAATGATGCATATAATAAAAATGGAGTTAATTCTATAAAAGTATTTATTGATAGTACTCTTATTTATTTTTTTAAACTAGATAGGTTAGATTTTAACAAAAACAAATATATAAATGCACATATAGATTATAAAGAGAAACAAAATAGTAAGAGAAAATTTCATAAATGCTTTAAACTACCAAATAATTCATTAAAGAATTATAAAGAAATTATAGATAATGGATTTATCAAATTACCTGATAACAACATACACAGTGTTAGAATAGAAGTAGGTGATTCATATAACAATATTTCTAATCTATTTTTTAATATCAGATTGAAAAATAGTAAGCAAAATAAAAAAACAAATAATATCATAGAATCAGAAAACAGAACAAAACTTTTCCCATGGAATAAGAAAAATGAATTTAAAGATGAAAACTTTAGAATTAGCTTAAAAGAAAGATCATTATACGAAACAATTAATTTTAATTATAAAAAGAAAGATTCAATTAATGGAATATATGGTAATATTCATCAATGTCACTATAACTATGTCCCTTTACATAAGTCAGCAACCATATCAATCAAATCTAAAGTTCCAAATGAACTTAAAGAAAAAGCTTATATAGCTAAGGTTAGAGATAAAAAATATAATTATATAGGAGGTAATTGGCAAAATAATTATATTACTGGAAAATCAAATGAGCTTGGAGATTTTGCTATAGTAATTGATACATTAGAGCCAATTATAAAAGGGGTAAATATATATCCTGAAAAGAAACTAAAAAATCAAAAAACTATTAAATGCACAATTGAAGATAAGGAAAGTGGTATCAAAAAATATACTGCAATATTAAATAATCAATGGATACTAATGGACTATGACCACAAAAGAAAATTATTAAAATATGAGTTTGACAACATAATTAAGAAAGGTAGTAATACATTTTCTCTAACAGTCACTGATAAGGTAGGAAACACTACTAACTATTCAGTAAAATTTACTTATTAGATGATATTATTTCAAGGAAAGTATCTTTAATATAATTCTTTAATTCATCTCTTACACTAGAATACTGATTAATAATTTCCGAATAAGTTCCAGTAGCATCAGCTGGATCTTTAAAACTTTTATGAATAACAGAAGTTGCACTAGGGAAAATAGGGCATTTTTCATTTGCATTATCACATACTGTTAATACAAAATCAATATCTATATCTATATATTCATTCAAGTGATTAGATGAATGTTTAGAAATATCAATACCAACTTCTAACATAACCTTAATAGCATGCTTATTAACTAGTTCCGGATAGGTTCCAGCACTATATATACAAAAATCATTAGTAAGATGTGAAAGCCAACCATGAGCCATCTGTGATCTACATGAGTTACCAGTACATATAATAAGGATACTTTTCATTTTAAATAATAATTTTTAATATGTAATGGATTAAAATAGAATTGCAATTTATAATATAAATGCTGAGTTATCTTCAAAATCTAAATTATAGTAAATCTATAAATAAAAAGACTGCAAAATAGCATTTAACAATAAATTATAATAAACTGTCTAAACTAGAGTTTATAATATTGTATTAATATCATACTTTTGTTTATTTATGAGAAAAATCATTTTAACATATCTTTTATTATTTATAGTTTCTGCAATCAAAGCACAAACTATAGAAGGTATAATAACAGATGTAAATAATAATTTTTTAAGCTCCGTTAATATATCTATTATTAATAAAAGTAATGGTGTAACATCTGATATTAGTGGTAAATATAAAATAGATACTGAAGCAAATAGATCTCATGTTATTGCTTTTAGTTTTATTGGTTATCAGACAGAGAAAATTAGAATTCCTATGCTTAAAAAAGGACAGAACTATACACTAAATATTATTCTGCAAGAATCAAATATAATCCTAAAAGATATAATAGTTAAAGATCAAAAAAGTAGAAAAAGCAACCTAAGCAGAATTAAAACTAAACATGTTGAAGTGATCCCTGGAAGCAATGGAGGTATTGAATCAATATTAAAGACATTACCTGGTGTAAGCTCTGCAAATGAGTTAAGCTCACAGTATTCAGTTAGAGGCGGTAATTTTGATGAAAATCTTGTTTATGTTAATGGTATCGAAGTTTACAGACCTTTTCTTATACACTCTGGGCAACAAGAGGGTTTAAGTTTTGTAAATCCTGATTTAGTTGGTAGTATCTTATTCTCTGCAGGTGGGTTTGCAGCAAAGTATGGTGATAAAATGTCTTCAGTACTTGATATAAAATATAAAAAACCTAAATCCTCCAATGGTTCTGTTAGCCTAAGTTTACTTGGAGGTTCTGCTCATTTTGAAGGCATTAATAAGAATAAGAGACTAAGCTATTTATTTGGAATAAGACATAAATCTAATCAATATCTACTAAATAGTTTAGATACTGAAGCTGAATATAAACCAAGATTCTCAGATTTACAAACATACTTAAACTATAAATTAGATACTGACTGGGATATCAGTTTCTTGGCTAATATATCTAAGAATGAGTACAATATGATCCCTCAAAATAGAGATACAGATTTTGGAACATTTAATGAAGCATTACGATTAACTATATATTTTGAAGGACAAGAGGTAGATAGATATGAAACATATTTCGGTGCATTAAGTACTAAATATAATCCTAATACTCATTTACAATTGCAATTAACAACTTCAGCATTCAAAACATTTGAACAAGAAAACTTTGATATTTTAGGAGAGTATTGGTTATATCAACTAGATAATAATCTTGGTTCAGATAATTTTGGAGATATTGCATTCGATAGAGGAGTAGGTAAATATATTAACCATGCAAGAAACTCATTAGAAGCAAGAGTAATCAATTTGGCTCATAAAGGAAATTTCAATAATAACAATACAACAATTGATTGGGGAATACAATTTCAACAAGAAGATATAGATGATAGAATACATGAATGGAGCTTAATTGATTCAGCTGGATTTATACTACCTCATCCAACAGATTCTATAGGTCTACCTTCAAATAATAATCAAGAAGTAAATATAAATGAACTCTTAAAAACAAATATAAATATCTCGTCCAGTAGACAATCAGGGTATATTCAGTACTCTAAAGACATGAATAATCTATCATTAAATGCTGGAACAAGATCTAGCTATTGGTCATATAATGAGGAATTGCTTGTCTCTCCTAGAATATCATTAGCATATGCACCAAACTGGCAAAAAGATGTTGTATTTAGATTAGCCTCAGGAATATATTACCAATCACCATTTTATAAAGAACTAAGATATCCAAATGGAGAACTGAATAAAAATATCTCTTCACAGAAATCTGTTCATTATGTTTTAGGTTCAGATTACTTATTCTATAAATGGGGAAGGCCATTCAAATGGATAACAGAAGTATATTATAAAAAACTAGATAATTTAATACCATATAAAGTAGATAATGTCAGAATACAATATTTAGCTGAAAATAATTCAAATGGGTATGCTACAGGAATTGATTTGAAAATTAATGGAGAATTTGTATCTGGTGTAGAAAGTTGGGCCAGTTTATCAATTATGAAAACTGAAGAAGATATTATTGGAGACACATACATTGATCAGGATGGAAATACTGTTGAAGTAGGGTATATACCACGACCGACAGATCAAAGAGTAAATTTTAGCCTATTCTTTCAGGATTATATCCCAAATAACCTAAACTATAAAATGCATTTGAATATGATATATGGATCTGGGCTTCCATTTGGACCTCCAAAATCTGAAAAATATGAAGATGTTCTAAGAATACCAGATTATAGAAGAGTTGATATAGGTTTTTCTGCTATTCTTAAATCAGAGAACAAAAAATCAAAAATAAAATTCTTGAATGTTATTAATTCAGCATGGATTAGTGCTGAAGTATTTAATCTGCTAGATATAAATAATACTGTATCTTATTTATGGGTATCAGATGTTGGGGGGAGACAATATGCAGTTCCAAATTATCTAACAAGAAGACAACTAAACTTAAAATTAATCCTTAGGTTTTAAAAAAATTAATTCATCTTATTAGATAATGAAGTATCGTAGATTTTCTTATATTCTAAAGAACTACCATAATAATCATTGTCAACAAAAAGCTCACCATCAGTAGTATTCCCAAGCAATGTAAATAATGTCTTAGTACTTCTCATATAATCTTCAAAATCACTCTTTTTATTAATATCAGCAGATACAACAACTCTAGATGGAGATTCGCCAAAAAGAAAAGCATCCTTTCTAATACTACCTGAAGATTTTATAGAAAAACCTAAATTTTTATTCATACAACTTTCTAATAACGTAATGAAAAGACCACCATCAGCCACGTCATGAGCAGAATCAATAAGTCTATTTTTAATTAATTTAGAAATTGATTTTTGTAGTTCATATTCTTCATCTAAATCAAATTCAGGCGTTGTTGACTCGTTATATTTATGATAAGATGCTAAATACTCTGAGCAACTTATATCATTTTTTGATTCTCCTAATAAATATATTAAAGAACCTGGTTGATTAAATGCTAGGGTAGTTATATTTTTCTTATCTTCAATAATACCTAGCATACCTATAGTTGGAGTTGGAAATACAGGAACCTCAATTCCATTAACTGAAGATTGATTATAAAAACTTACATTACCTCCTGTTACTGGAGTTTTAAACTTTATACATGCTTTTGACATACCTTTAATTGCTCCAACAAATTGCCAATATACTTCAGGGTTATATGGATTGCCAAAATTTAAACAATTAGTTATAGCAGAGGGCTTGCCACCTGAACAAACAATATTTCTAGCAGCTTCAGCAACAGCCATAGCACAACCTTCCTCAGGATTAGCATTTACCATTCTAGCATTACAATCTACAGTCATAGCTAAAGCCTTATTAGATCCTTTAATATTAATAACTCCTGCATCAGTTGGAAAATTAGTAGACATATTTACTGTTCCAACCATTGAGTCATATTGTTCATAGACCCATTTCTTTGAAGCAATATTTTGATGAGCTGTTAAAAATCTAGCAACTTCAACTAAATCATCCGGCTCAGCAATCTGATCAATACTAAAATTCTTAAAACGTTCAAAATATTCAGGTTCACTATATTCTCTATTATAAACTGGTGCCCCTCCACCAAGAACAAGATCATGACAAGGAACATCAGCAACTAGTTCTTCACGCATATAATATTTAACACGATCACCATTTGTAACAACTCCAATTTCTTCACAGGACAAATCCCACTTATCAAAAATATCATTAACAATATTTTCTTTACCCTTTTCAACTACAACTAACATACGTTCTTGAGATTCAGATAATAAAATTTCCCAATCTTTCATATTATCTTGTCTTGTTGGTACTTTATCTAAATTAATAATCATTCCATGCTTACCAGCAGCACTCATTTCGTTTGTAGAACATGTTATACCAGCAGCTCCCATATCCTGCATTCCAACAACAGCATCTGTCTTAGCAAGCTCTAGAGTAGCTTCTAAAAGTAATTTTTCTTGAAAAGGATCTCCAACCTGAACAGCAG
>JABGXK010000195.1 GCA_018675825.1 Flavobacteriales bacterium
AAAAAGAAAAAAAATAGAATTTAACGCAATTATTGCAGGCGATGGACCATGCAGGAAAAAATTAGTAACAGAAGCAAAGTTACTTAATTTAACAAATGATGTAAAATTCATAGGATGGATAGATAATAAAGATCAATTCTTTACAAATATTGATATATTTACCCTTCCATCAACAATTGAACATTTTAGCATAGTGATGCTTGAAGCCATGAAGGCAGGAAAGGCGATAATATCGAGTAATACAGATGGACCAAAAGAAGTTCTGCAAGATAATTATGAAGCTCTTATTTTTAAAAAAAACAACCATCAGCAGCTTGCACAACATTTAGAAAAAATCATTTCTGCAAATGAGTTGGCCAATAAATTAGCAAGGAATGCTCATGATAAACTTCTGAAGAATTTTACTCATGATTGCATTGCCAAGCAAATGACCTCATATCTACAAAAGATTTATGATGAATATTATAAAAATTTAGCTGAAGAAAAGATCCAGAAAACTGCTTAACACTTAATTATTTATAAAAACATTTATGAATTTCACTAAAATTATAAAAAAATTCATTAACAGAAGATTCTATACTGAGATTTGGCATGTCGGAGTCTTTAAAGGAGATATCACAGAAATTTTATCAAATGATTTCCTAGAAAATAAAAAAATCTCTTGGATCCCTAATCCCAAATCATTTAGTTATTTTGCAGACCCTTTTTTCTTAGATGTCAAATCTTCAGAACTAAATTTACTAGCAGAATATTTTGATTATAGAAACAAAATCGGTGAAATTTGGCAATTAAATCTAGATAAAGATTGCCAATTACAATCTACAAAGAAAATCATTGTTGATAAATTTCATCATTCATACCCAGCTATATTCGAAAATGAAAATAAAAAATATCTTCTACCAGAATCATCTGCTGCTAGTAATCTAAGCCTATTTGAATTTGACAAGAAATTAGAAACTCTACAGAAATTAACCAACTTGTTTGACGAAACTATTTTAATTGATGCAACAATCTTAAAATATCAAAATTTATTCTATTTATTCTTTAACTCAAAAACACCACATCATAAAAATAATTCTATATTAAATATTGCATATAGTGAGCAAATTGAATCAAATTGGTTAATGCACTCTGCAAACCCTGTTAAAATTGATACTGCTAATGCACGACCTGCAGGTAACTTTTTTGTGATTGAAGATAAATTATACCGGCCTGCTCAAGATTGCGCCCTATCTTACGGAGCAGCAATAATTATCAATCAGGTAATAAAATTAAATAAAGATGAATATATTGAGGAATTTATTACTAGAATTAACTTACCTGAATCTTTTCCATATCAAGATGGAATCCATACAATAAATTATAAGAATGGTTATTTTGTCATTGATTGTAGGGAGAACTTTTTCTCTCCATTTAAAATCTTTATAGTCTGGCAAAGACGCTTAACAAGATTATTGGCAAAGATTAAGAAAAGGCTCTAAAATTTAGCTTTGCTTCTCAGTGGTTTCTTTTTTAGCAGATTCTTTTTCTAAAGAAGGAGCTTCTTCCTTGCTAGATTTCTTGATTTCATCTTTAACTGAAACGGGTTCTTTGGTAGTTGCGCCAGTATCTTTGGTCTCTGGAGCAACTTCTTGTGTTTGTTCCACTTCCACTTTCTTAGCTGGAACTGCTTCTTTGGTATTTGTCTCAACATCTTTGCTCTCAGAAGCAACTTCTTTCGTCTTTTTCTCTTCCTTCACCTTCTTAGCTGGAACCTCATCCTGTGCATTTTCTTCTTTAGCTAATGTTAAATTCTGCTTTGCTTCCTCTTTATTCCTAGCAATATTTAAAGTTACAGAAGCAATATAATCAGCATGAATATCACATTTAATCTCATATATACCTAATTGCCTTATTACAGTATTTAGTATAATCTGCCTTTTTTTAATCTGAGTTTTACAGGTTTTACTAACCTCACCTGCAATCTCCTTAGGCATAACTGAACCATAAAGTTTCTTTTCTTCATTAGCCTCTTTAATAAGGGTAACTATTTTGCCCTCAACTAAATCAAAAACTTTCTTTGCTTCTTGTTTTTTACCATCATTTTGCTTCACTATCTCAGTTTTGCGCTCCTCATAATATTTTTTATTCTGACTATTAGCTAATAATGCTTTTTTTTGGGGAATTAAAAAGTTTCTTCCAAAACCATTTTTCACAGTAACAACGTCACCAATATTTCCGAGTTTCTTAATATCTT
>JABGXK010000025.1 GCA_018675825.1 Flavobacteriales bacterium
AGCTGTCTTTTCTTTCGAGATTCCATCTATTCGCATACCTTCTCCATCAAATAGATAATCCGGCATAACACCAAGTGTTACTTTGAATCTTGGTGCGGTAGTGGTATCACTTTTTGTTTTCTGAAAATCAAAATCATCAATCTTAGTTGACTGTAATATTATTTCTTTAACATATTCATGAATTTTATACATCCCGTCAAAGTTAATTTTATCTACATCATCAGATGGTTTATGGTAATCTTCATGCTGTCCTGTAAAGAAATGAATTACTGGCATATCTTGAAGGTAAAATGATGTGTGATCTGATGGTCCAACTCCAGATTCAGTAGTTTTTAAATTAAAATCAAAAATATTTGCATTATAAATTAGATCATTCCATTTACTACTTGTCCCAATGCCATTTACAGAAAGTGTATTCTCTTCATTCAATCTTCCAACCATATCAAAGTTTACCATAAACCTTACATTTTCTATCGATACTGTTGGGTTCTTAGCAAAATATGAAGATCCAAAAAGTCCATGCTCTTCACCAGAAAAAGCAATAAATAAATAATTATAATCTGTTATTTCTTTTAAACTATTTGCAAGATTTATCAATATGCTGACTCCACTTGCATTATCTTCTGCACCATTGTGAATAGCTGGTTCACCATCATATAGGGAGCCAAAACTTCCATATCCTAGGTGATCGTAGTGAGCTCCAATAATTATTGTTTCTTCTTTGTTATTATCTGTATATCCAACCACATTTATTCCTGTTATCTTTCTTTTGACTGTTTGGGTATGAGGGTTTTCTTTAATTGTAGCATCGAAATACTGTAAGAAACCTTCTTGTCCTTTTGCAATTAGATTATACTCTTTAAATTTAGAGCTAATATAATCTGCTGCTAGCTTTTCTGAGTCTGTTCCTGTTTCACGACCTTCTAAATCATCAGAGGCTAAATAACTTACTTCAGCAATCATTTTATTTGTTATATTTTCTCTTTCATTATTGTTTACATTACAACTTGTAAGTATTAAAAATAAAGTGAATATTATATTTTTTTTCATAATTAAAAGAATTATTTTTGGCAAAATTTTAGCAAAAATATGAAACAATATTCTTTTTATTCCATAATTCTATTGGTATTATTTTCTTGTAGTAATACTAGTACAGATAAAACTTCTCTATCAGATAAAACATCTTTAATCTATCCTCAAGAGGTTCATCTTAAGAACATGAAGCAATTAACTTTTAGTGGTGATAATGCTGAAGCTTATTGGAGTTATGATGATAGTAAATTAGTATTTCAGGCAAAGAATGAAAAATGGTCTGCTTTGTGTGATCAAATATATATTACTGACACAGATAATTATTTAATGGCTACTGAAATTCCAGATATTGTAAGTACTGGTCTTGGAAGAACTACGTGTTCTTATTTTTTGCCTGGAGACACAACTATTCTTTTTGCCTCTACACATTTAGTAGACTCTATGTGTCCTGAAGAACCAAAGAAGAGAGAGGATGGTAAATATGTTTGGCCAATTTATAATTCTTTTGATATTTTTGTTGCTGACCTTAAAGGAAATATTATTTCTCAGTTAACTAACACTTCTGGTTATGATGCTGAAGCTACTGTTTCACCAATTGGTGATAAAATAGTCTTTACTTCTATGAGATCTGGAGATTTAGAACTTTATACTTGTGATATTGATGGTTCTAATGTTTTACAAGTTACTAATCAATTAGGATATGATGGAGGTGCTTTCTTCTCAAATGATGGTAAGAAGTTAATTTTTAGATCTTCTAGGCCTCAAACACCTGAAGAAATAAATGAGTATAAGACCTTATTAGGTGAGGGTCTAGTTAAACCAACAGAAATGGAGCTTTATACTTGTAATATAGATGGTTCAGAACTGAAGCAGATAACATCTCTAGGTGGAGCGAATTGGGCTCCTTTCTTTCATCCATCTGATGAAAAAGTAATTTTTTCATCAAATCATAAAACAACAAGAGGTTTTCCATTTAACTTATTTATGATTGATGTTAATGGTGAGAATTTAGAACAGATTACATTTGACACATCATTTGACGCTTTTCCTGTCTTTTCTAATGATGGAAAGAAAATTGTTTTTTCTTCTAATAGAAACAATGGTGGTACAAGAAGTACTAATGTTTTTATTGCAGACTGGAAAGAATAGTTAATAATGATTTTAGATGCTAAATCATGGAATCAAAGATATCTTGAAGATAATACAGGATGGGATCTCAGTTTTATCTCAACACCTTTAAAAGATTACTTTGATCAATTAACTAATAAAGATTTACGTATTCTTATACCTGGCTGCGGTAATTCGTATGAAGCAGAATATTTGTTTAATAATGGTTTCAAAAATGTATATGTTTTAGATTTTTCTGAAAAAGCACTTGATAATTTTTTACAGAGAGTAGTAAATTTTCCTTCAGCTAATATTATATGTCAAAATTTCTTTGATTTTGTTGGTAATTATGACCTAATTATTGAGCAAACATTTTTTTGTGCAATTGATATTACTAAAAGGTTAGAATATGCTCAAAAGGTTCATTCTTTGTTAAATATAAATGGCAAGCTTGTTGGTGTTTTATTTAATGCTCCTATGTATGAAGATCACCCTCCTTATGGTGGTTCAGTTGAAGAATATAAGAGTTATTTTTCTTTGTTATTTGAGTTAAATATTTTTGAACTCTCTTATAATTCAGTGTCATCTAGAAATGGCAAAGAATTATTTATTAATATCCAACGAAAATAATATTTTTTCAAAATTTGTTGAGTACAGATTTAGTACAGATTTCAGTTTTATTTTTGCCTAAAATTAATTAATAAATAAAATAATGAATCTAAAGACTTACTTAATAATAATATTGATCATACTATTTGGCTATCATATTAATGCTCAAACTCAAACAGTTTCTTTACTTTCAAATTACTCAAATCAGAGTTTTTATAGTATGGAAAATGGAGAAATTCAAAATAATGATGCTACGATGTGGGATATCGCTTTTTCAACTACACAGATGTCTTCTTCAATAAGGATTAATGGTGGTATGGGTGCCGAATTATATTTATATCCGCACGGTGATACAACAGATTGGAATTCATTTAATTCTTCAAATTTATCTAGCTGGACTCCAGTTTATAATTCTGATACTAATTGGTTTGTTGGGGCATTTGACAAGCATAGTACATCTGCCTTTGATATGGGCTGGGGTATGTATAATATAACTACACATAATGTATTGGGTGATTCGCTATACGCTATTAAAACAACAGATGGTGCCTGGAAAAAGTTATGGATTAGATCTTTAACTTCTGGGACATATTATTTTACTTTTTCTGACTTTGATGGTTCAAATGAGCAAAATCAATATGCCCAAAAAAATCAAGATTCAACTGCTAATTTTCTCTATTATAGTTTAGATCTTGTTTCTCCTATTATTAACTATGAGCCTAA
>JABGXK010000196.1 GCA_018675825.1 Flavobacteriales bacterium
CATCACCGCCAGGTGTTACATGCATACCCAAAGCTCTATCGTCACAACAGGTGTTTTTCTGATTTCCACCAGGAACTACCCATAATACATTTCCATTGGAATCTAATTTAGCAACAAAATTTTCTTTATTAGTACCAGAATTAGGATTATTTACTAAAGAGATTTGATCAAAATCTGCTGCGGAGTTATAGTATCCACTAATGTAAATAAAACCGAGTGAATCGGTACCAATTGAAATTCCTTTATCTGATTCTATACCACCAAAAGATTTTACCCAATCAGTAGTTTGACTCAACAAAAAAGAAGGAATAAAAATTATAAATAGTATTTTTCTCATCTTAATAAATAATATTTATAATACCACTCTTAGAGAAAGGAATATTATCCTCACCAATAATATTTATTTGATATAAATATTTATCCTGTTCAACTTTTTTACCAAGATAAAATCCATCCCAGTGCTTATCTAAAGTTGTACTTTCAAATAATAAATTTCCCCATCTATCAATTATTTTTAGAGAATATGATTTTATATTTTGCCCATGAATCACAAATAATTCATTATGTTTATCAGAATTTGGAGTAAATGAATTAGGTACAAATAATTCAGATCTTGGAACTACATTTACGATAGTATTTGAAGAGTAATCGGTACAACCATTATTATCAATAACAAAGACATAGTACTCTCCTTGTTCATAAACTGATAATATTGAATTATTACTAATTATTTCATTATTTTGATTATACCAATTATAAAAAACATAATTGTTTAATACTTCTAAATATAGTGTATCTCCTATATATAAAGTAAATTCTTCTATATTAATTATTGCTTCTGGCATTTGATTTAACACTACAGTTGCAGAACCAGAAATATTAGAAACACAATTATTATTATCTGTAACATTTAAAATATGATAGATGCCTTCTTGACTAGTTGTATAACTATATATATTTGTGAGGATATTATCTTGATAAATAGTATCAAACTCATTATAAAAATTTAAATCCCAAGGTAGAAGACCATCATATATAAAATCAATCTGAACTGTTGATCCATCTTCACAGATAGAACCGCCACCTGTTATATTGGTATTTGGTTGAGCTTCCTCAGTAATCACAATTTCACTTTCCCCATAACAGGAAGTTAAATTATCAGTTACTGTAACACTATAAGATCCTCCACCAACATCTAAACTACTATCAATAGAGTTATCATTCCATAAATAACTATAAGAGCCAGAGCCACCACTTACAATTGGATTTAAATTTACAGATACATTACAAGCAATAGTCAAATCATTTCCTAAATCAACAGTAGGTGCAGATTGAGAATTAACAATTATAGTATCTGAAATAATAGGACATCCAAATGATGTAGCAGTAACCCAATAAATACCACTTGATACTGTTACATTAGAATTTGAACTAAAAATACTACCAGAATTATCATACCACTCATAAGTAGCACCTACACCTCCATTTGCTGTTAAAGTAACTGTTGAATTACACGGTATTTCTAAAACTGTTGAATCTAATCCTAGATCATCAATAATTTCTAACAAAGGAGATGCAAAACTTCCTGCTTGTAACCATACAAATGAGCTTAACCCACTATCAGTTCCATCAGCTATTGCTAAACGAATATGATATGTTTCTCCACATTGAACTGCAGCATAGGCAGTCAAAACTGTTGTATAACCATCAGCATAAGCTATAGTATCTAAACCTCCAGTATTGTCTACGAAATATTGATCATTAATAGGAGTAACACTATTAACTGAAGAAATTGTAATTGGAAGTGGAGGGTTAGATCCAGGTACAATAGCTAAATTAACAGATCCATCAGGATGAAATGCAGGAGATGCAAATGGCCCGGTAATTCCGGGACCAGATAAGAAGAAACCAAACACATCATTATACTGACTATTTTCAAAAGCAAAATATTCCTCAGAACCAAAGACATATTGAAAACTTAGAGAATCAGATGTAGGAATAAAATCAAACTCTAAAATAGCAACATCATTAATACTAGATACTGTAAAAGAATTAGTAAAAGGAGGAGGAAGTAATGGAGGTACTGAATTAGCAACATTTAATAAATCTGGGTCATTTACAACATTAGAAATTACACCACCAAAACCAGTAAAAAGAGGATCTAGCACAGCTACATCGCCAGTCGCCATAACAATACCAGTATTTATACCTAAACTAGTATTAGTTGCATCAAAATAACTAATTTGAATACTATCACCTTGATAAGAGTGATTGGACGCTATTATTCCACCACCTAATAAAACATTATCAATTAAATAGTTTGGATTGTCATATGGAGCAGTATTATCAACAGTTATTTGAGCATATAATACAGAAGAAAATAAAAAAGAAAATAAAAATAATTTTAGTTTCATATTAATACAAAATTATGAAATAATAATTAGTATTCAATAGTGTTAGTTATAAAGAAAGATTTGAGATACTTATACTGTCATCACATTTATCTAATCACTTATTTGATTTTTATACATCTTCGCATAATCTCCATTAAGATCTAAAAGTTCCTGATGATTACCCTCTTCTAAAACACATCCATCACTTAATAATAATATCTTATCAGCCTTAATAATTGTTGATAATCTATGAGCTATTACTATAATAGTTCTATTGATAGATAATTTCTCAAGTGCGCTTTGAAGCAACTGTTCAGTAGCAGAATCAATAGATGCTGTAGCTTCATCTAAGATCAATACCTTAGGATTCCTAATATAGACTCTAAGAAAAGCAATTAATTGTCTTTGACCAGAAGATAAAGTAACACCTCTCTCTCCAACAATATAATCAAAACTATTTGGAAGAGATGAAATAAAATCATGAATTCCAATTTCTTTAGCTGCATTAATAACACTTTCTTTTGATATAGAATTATCAAATAAAGTAATATTATTTAAAATAGAATCTGAAAATAAAAATACCTCTTGCTGGACTAAAGCAATATTATTCCTAAGTGAAGTTAAGGTCATATCTTTTATAGATATATTATCAATCTGAATAACTCCCCTTTCTATTTCATAGAAACGATTTAAGATTCTAATAACTGAAGATTTTCCTGCACCAGTTTGTCCAACTAAAGCTAGAAACTGTCCTGCACCTATATGAAAGTTTAGATTTTTTAATACCCATTCATTTTTTTTATATGCAAACCATATATCCTTAAATAATATATCACCTTTAATATTTTTAATTTCTAGCTTTCCGTTATCATTAATTTTATCTTCAGTATCTAAAACTTTAAATACCCTTTCTGAACCAACAATACCCATTTGCAAAATATTAAAACGATCAGCTAATTGTCTAATTGGGCGAAACATCATATGTATAAACAAAATGAATGCTATGATTTCTCCAGGAGTAATACTCTTACCAGCAAGAATACCTTCTCCTCCATACCAAACAATTAAACCAATTGATATCGCAGATAAAACTTCAACTACTGGAAAAAAAACAGCATAATAAAATATTGAACGTAAATAAGCATCTCTATGCTCTAAATTAATTTTTTTAAATTTCTTAAATTCTGCTTCTTCTCTATTAAATATTTGAACAATACTCATACCCACAATATGTTCTTGTACAAATGCATTTATACTAGAGACTTTATTTCTCACATCTTGAAAAGAAGCTTTTATATTTCTTTTAAACCATGCAGTTGCAATTAATAAAACTGGTATAGTAAGAAGAGCAATTATAGATAACCTCCAGTCAGTATAAAACATCACAACTATAACTATAATTAATTTTAATAGTTCAGCAATTATAACAAGAAGCCCTTGAGAAAAGATATCAGCAATAGTTTCAATATCAGATACAGATCTAGTAACTAAAGTTCCTATTGGCGTTTTATCAAAATAAGTCATCTTAAGAGACAAAATATGTTTAAATACTTTTTTTCTTAAATCAAGAATTACATTTTGACCAATCCATGTAGATAAGTATATATAGAAAAACTGAATGAACCCTTCGAGAAATAATAATGCAATTAATAGAACAGTTATTTTAAATAACATTTCTGAATTAGCAATTATTATAAAGTTATCAATGGCATAATTAATTAACATTGGTCTTAAAGGACCTAAAAATGATAAAATAATAGCTGAGAATGCTGCAATAAAAAATTGTTTTTTATAAGATTTTGCAAAAGAAATTACTCTAAATAACAATGAAATATCAAGAACTTTACCTGTTTTATTTTGTCCCATTTAAAATTTCTTTTGAATATTCAATGTTTATAAGAGTTAGACCATTTGCAGGAACTGAATATCCAGCTAAAGATCTATTTTTTTTAGCTACTACTTCTCTTATATCTTCTGAAGATATTTTACCATCCCCAATTTCTATCATTGTTCCAACTATAGCTCGCACCATATTTCGCAAAAATCGATCTGATTTAATAGTAAAAACGATATCATTACCTATCTCATCCCATTCAGCAAAAGAAATATTACAATTATTTGTATAATTATCACTATGAAGTTTTGCAAAAGAACTGAAATCCTTAGATCCTATAATATATTGACAAGCTAAATTCATATGCATAATATTTAACTTCCTCATTAATAGTAGAGCATTAATATTAAAAGGGTTTTTAATTTTTGAAATTCTATATTCATATGTCCTAGACAAAGCAGAAAAACGTGCATGAGTATCATTAGCTACTGAGTAAATATTATTTATAGCAATATCATTATTAAGAAATCCATTCATTTTTAGAATTACTTTCTTTTTATCAAAAGATTTATCAATATCAAAATGAGCAATAAAATTTTTGGCATGTACTCCAGCATCAGTTCTACCCGCTCCAACTACTTCAATTTTAATATTTAAAATTGTTGTAAGAGCATTATTAATATGGTGCTGAACAGTATCAGCATTTGGCTGTATTTGCCATCCATGATAATTAGAACCATTATAAGAAATATCAATAAAAAATCGCATCTTTAATATTTAAATGCAAAAGTAAAAAAAGCAAACCATTATATACGATAATTAAAAATTGTTCGTTCAGTTTTGATAATAACAACTTGTATGTTAATTTTGCGATCCTAAAAACTTATAAAATGACTGAAATACTTAATACTGACATAAAAGAACTTAATGATAAAATCAATAAAGAAAGTGCAATTATTGATATATTAATGCTTGAAATGAATAAGGTAATTGTGGGTCAGAAACACATGACTGAAAGATTAATGATTGCACTTTTATCAAATGGACATGTGTTATTAGAAGGGGTTCCTGGACTAGCAAAAACATTAGCTATTAGTACATTAGCCAAAACTATTGATGCTAAGTTTAGTCGATTACAATTTACACCTGATTTGCTTCCTGCTGACATTATTGGAACTCAAATATATAGTCCAAAGAATGAAAATTTCTCTGTAAAAAAGGGACCAATATTTGCAAATTTTATATCAGCTGATGAAATTAATAGAGCTCCAGCTAAGGTGCAATCTGCATTATTAGAGGCAATGCAAGAAAGA
>JABGXK010000197.1 GCA_018675825.1 Flavobacteriales bacterium
GCAATGTTTCTAATATTCCTACTCATAATTGAAGTTCATATTAACTTTATTAATGAGAAATACCAACTAATAAGGGCCGTCTTCTTTTAAAAAGCTTGAATAAAGTTCATAAAATCACGCATAATATATCTTATGTAAACTTATTATATTAATAGTATAGTAGCTACTTATCTACAAACCTTTCTTTGATGTAATTGATCCGTCAGAGCTAGTCTTTTATCAACCGATATTAATATCAAGCACCTCATTTATTTTAGTTATTAATTTATCTATGATGTCATTTGTTCTTTTATCTATCCTTTCAAAATTCCACATCATATTGTGATCAATTTTATTCTGATCTGCCTCCTTTATTAATTCATAAGCAGTATCTCTGGTATCTATAAATGTTGAATTAGAAAGTGTCTTAAGCTTTTCCTTTGGCTCATAGTTTGATAATTCATTTTTATTCATTTTTTGACTAACCATAAATAAATTACCTATCTTATTTATATTTAGATCGTAATCCTTTTTTGTGTATTCAGGCAAAAATTGTTTCCAATTTTTATCACTTTGTGGCATGAAGTGCTCAATATTAATTTCACTTGGTATTCTGTCAATTGATTCTTTATCAACACTATCGGAATTGATAAGTATTAAAGCAAAACGACATAAGGCATAATTGTCTTTATAGTTAAGTTTTTCATAAAAAAAGTCTTTATTTAGATCTTCACTATCTATTAACTCATCGAGAAGTTTTTTAAGTGATTCCTTGATACCGTCCCCTTTTCCATCCAATATAATTTTATTTTCAAATAATTTACTAAAAGCAGATTGGGATTTATCGTCAGCAACCATATTATCTAATTCTCTTGCCCAGACACTAAAGGATTTCTCTAATCTATTAGTAGGCTTAGTGTAAATCCCATTATATAAAAATATAAAAAAAGCTAGATATCTTATGATTTTTATCGGGATCTTTATGTCACCAGATAGCTCTTTTAGATTTCTATATAAGCTAATTAAAAATGTGTATGATTGAGTATGCTTTCTTATAGTTTTTAACAAAATAAAAGATTCGTTAAGTTCGTAATGGTCTTTTACATTTGGAAGATCTTTTTTTAAATCTCTCGTTGAAGTTTCATTAGATGCAATCATTTTTAAATTTTCGGAAGATTCATCTAAAAAATCTAAAAAATCTAACGAATCTAATTTTTTCTCAGATATATATGATGAAAGAATTAAATATAATTTCTTTTCTGTACAAAATTCATATCTTGAGATAAATGAATATCTTATAAATCTATTTAAAAGTATCTCGTTTTCTCCAAAGTTAGGAGCTAAACCTCCCTCTTCTTGACCATTTTCAATATTTCTAATCATTTCAGACCATTGGCTGTCAATTTTATTGATTAATTCTTCCCTATCAGTTAGTTTCTTTTTTTTATTTACGACCTTCTCAAACAACAAGCTTTTTATTAGATCTGAAGTTGTTAGCTTTGATCCTCTTGCATTAACTTGCTGAAAAATTTGAATTGCCTGTAAATCCTCAAAGACGTCAAAGGTAATCATTCTCATTTTTGCAATTTTTTTTCTTATTTCATTAAGAAAACCGATAGGATCTTCATTGAAATTATTCGTTTGCTTAATTTTATATTCCAATGCTTTGTATGCCGCATAAACTCTTCGTTTAAATGAGTTATCTAAAATACTTTGAAGTTCTTTTGGTTTTTTTGAATCTAGAATATCAATTTCAGTATTACTTGTTTCATCATTTTGTATTAGTTTTTCAAAAAATTCCTCATTTTTTCGCGCTGGAATAAACTTAAAATGGGATTCCAAAGTTGATTGATCTTCACCTTGAATGAAAGCATCATGAGTTTTTACTGCCAGTCTATTTACTTTCTTTTCATCATCTTCTACTTCAGTTTCTAGAAACAAGTTTCTGATAAGAGCGCCCAGTATAGTTATTGTGGTTATCCTTTGCTGGCCATCAATAATTTCATAGGATTCATTGTCGTCAATTAATCTTCTGATAAACGTTCCAAGAAAAGGATTACTTTCAGCACCCAATATACTTTCATCCCAGAATTTTTCTATTTGATCCTCAGCTTCCCAAGAATATCCTCTTTGAAAAGCAGGTAATGAATATCTAATTCCATTCTTATTAAGTATTATATCTTCAACTGTTGAATCAGAATTTATTTTATATTCTTTATTATATTCATCATCTGTATGTATTTTTGCATCTATAAAATTATCATCTGAGTATGTTTCATACATAGTTTTTTTTATTGTCTGATTCTTTAAATATTCTTCTGGGTTATTTGGATCTAGGTTATGAATTATGAAGGACCCTTGTACCGTATCATTTGTATATTTTTTATTGTCATAAACAATTTTCTTAATTTGCGCCCAACTAAATTTGGGGAAAAAACTAATCTGATCAAAAAAAACAATTCTTGGATAAACTCTGTTACTATTCCATATTCGCTGGGATATTGTGTTGCCACTTGAGAAATCAGAATCACTTAAAGCAAATTTGATTCTTGCTGCCGCAATTATGCCAATACCTTTAGGTGCCTTAAAATAAACATAATCACCTTTTTTAAATTTATACCTTTTAGATGGATAATCAGGAGTAAATCCCCAAAAAAATAGTCGATTTACCTCTTGACCGTTATAAGTAGTTGGTTGGTTTAATAATTTATTATATTTATTCAACTCTGATTTAATAAATTCTTCATCATCTATTTGAACTTTATCTTTATTTTTAAGTTGTTTATTAATTTTTTTTACATATCTCTTTGATATCGAATCATCAATTTTGCTTATTTTACTAATATATTCCTCGGGTAATCCGACAGTTTTAAGAAAATTTTTTACTGTTTCTGCTCCTGAAACCGGAGTTACTATAATTTTTGTCATATAAAATTATAGCATTTTAAGATGTTATATACTTATTAAAATGTTTCATGACTTTTTAACTACGGTTTTCGCCGTTTAAAGAAAAAAAGCGGAAGAAAGGCGAACAAAAAGTTTAAGCCGAATTTAAAAAACCCTATTGCACTTATTACTGAAATAACAACACAGGCAATTAAGAATTTATCTTTGTTGGCAATTAACTTTTCTAAGTCTAAATTTTCAATATGTTTATCTTTTTTTGTCTCGTCCTGAGTTGTTATTGGTTCTGGTACTATATTGCGCTCAATTAATGATTCCACTTCATATTTACTTTTTAATAAAGACAACTGATTATCCTCACTTCTTTCATTAAGTGGAAATCTATTTATTTCATTATTTATCTTTTCTAAAAGTTCTTTAAGTTCATCAATTCTTCCTTCAGAGGAGAGATTGTTAGCAAACTCAATTACCTCATCTGAATTATTTATATGTACATTGTCCATCTTTATCTCAATACTTAATCTTTCTCTAATCTTATAAAATAATTAATTTCTTTTGTAATTTTTCTATTTCTGATTTTGGATTTTTAAACCAGTCTGTAGACCAAATTCTATGAATTTTCCAACCCTTGAATTCAAGTATTTCCTGCCTATTACGATCTCTATCTTTTGCTGTCTTTGAAGAATGATAAGCTGCTCCATCACATTCAATACCCAAAACATACTCCCCTTTTTCTCTGTCATATAAGGCCATATCGATTCTAAATCCGCTTTGCTTCACTTGTGTATGCTTCTCGTACCTATTAAATGCAGGATTTGATTCCAAAGCAATTTTAACTGATTCTTCAAAGTATGAATCAGTCTCATGATTTACTTCCTCAGGTCTTATAGCAATAAGACCGGTTTCTAGATACTTAAGCCAATCCTTAAGTGCTGCTTTACCCTTAGAGATATGTTCGGATTCAGTAAGGTGAGAAGACAACATAGAAGTAAAAACAACCAGCTTCAGTCTTTGTCTAGTAATTATAACATTTAACCTTTTATAGCCACCCTCTCTATTGATCGGGCCAAAGCTCTGCCTCATCGCAGTCGCTCCTCTTTCAGGGCCATAAACTGTTGATATTATAACTACATCTCTTTCATCACCTTGGATTGATTCTAGATTTTGTACTATAAGTCTTTCGGTTCCTTCTTTTGCCTTGTCCCAATAATTTCTGTATCTTCTAAAGCTAGGTGAATCGGCCTCCAATATATCTATTGCATCCTCTATGAGCTCTTTTTGTTCTTTGTTTGATGTTCCAATAAGTATTGAGTAAGTTAAGTTCTCTTCTTTGCTTGTAAAATCTTCAAGGTATTTAGTTATTTCTGATATTTCAGCTATATTGGTACCACCTTGTTTATAGTCAGTTTTATCTTTATCTAGATAGAAATATTCAATACATTTTGACTTTTCTATAGTCTCAGTTGAAGGAGGTATAACTAATCTATCATTGTAAAATTTTTCGTTGGAAAATTTAATTAATTCTGAATATTTTGATCTATAATGAACTAGTAGTTGCTTAGAACTTTTCCCTAATCCTAATCTTGAATTAGCAATTTCAAGCAAGGATGCAACATCTCCTATTTGTTCCTCTTTCTCTTCTTTTTCTTTAGCGGTAAAAAAACTGGTTGGAGGTAGTTGTTGCGAATCACCTGCAATTATAAATTGCTTCCCTCTAGCCAATGTAGGGATAGAATCCTCTAGTTTTATTTGGGATGCTTCATCCATTATAACTACATCAAATAGACCATATTCTTGTTTAAAGAAATTGGAGACGGCAGATGGATCAGCAATGAAGCATGGTGTCAAAAGAGACATTGATTCAAAAGCTCTTTTCATAAAGCTATGTATGCTTACTCTTGCCTTAGGTTTTGCAGTTACATGAGAGACTAATTGCATTTCTGTTAAATCTTTAATTCTTCCAGTATTGCCAGCCGGCATTCTTAATTTATTTAATTTTTGCATTAAATGAACTTTCTTTTTAAACGATGTAACTAGTTCGTTTTCGTGAATAATAAAATCGTTAATGTTCTTTATATAATTCTCATTATCATAAAGTTTTGAATTAGATGAAATGTGATTTTTAATTTTATACTCTAAATATATACAAGTTAGGATGTCTTCTGCATATTCGATTATTTCTTTAATTGTATTAAATTTGGTTAAATAATCTTTAACTATTAAACCATCTTTTCCAAATAAATTTTTAATATTTAATATATGTAGAAAGTCAGGAGAGTTAACACCCTCACCTATTTCTTTAAGAACATTTAATTGATCAGTTATATAATCACAAGAAATATCATTTTTACCTTCGATCAAATAGTCTAAATTTTTATGACTTATCTTTAATCCATAGGAGCTATGAAGAAAGGCAAAATCTTTTTCTAAAGTATTTATAGTTTCAATAAAGGATCTTAATGAATCAAATGAGTTGCCAGAATCGTTAAATAAATTTACAGCATTTTTTTCGGTTGATTCAACAAGAGAGAGGTGCTTAGATAAACCTATTATTTTTTTGGATTCTTCAGATGTTAATTCGCTGAATATGAAGTCCTCCAAGTTGTTAATTAATTTTAAGTTATCATTTATAAAAGTTGAAATTTCTTTAGAGTTGTTAAAAATATTTATTAATTTTGTTTTAGAGTTAAAAATTTCAGAATTATCATTAATCTTGCTAAAAGTATCTAAAATTTTGTCGAATTCTGATATTAGGTACTTACTTTTGCGGTCAATTAAAAATCGATTTTTATTCGTATCAAAAGCAAAAATCATTTCTGAAACTTTCTGAAAAACCTCTCGAGGCTTAACTAACAGAACGTCTTGGCTCTCATATATATTGTCAATTAATTCATCGTCATTGAGAATATTGTATATTAGTCCTTGTTCGTTAGCAGTAAAATCCTTACTTATTGAATCCTCAAATTTTTTGTTAATATTTAGTATTTGGGCAAAATCAATCATTTTTTCAAATATATGTTTTGGATCTGAACAGATCCAATCGATTAATAAAGTTGGCTCATCTTTTTTATCTGTGTCTGATAAGTCTGCAAATCTTAAAAATATTTCAAGGCTTTTTCTGTTAGACATTAAAATCTTGTAAAACTTTTCAATAAAGCTAAGAGCTTCCTTCGCAAGATTAAGCGTTTGAACAATTTCATGATCTTTTATATTTTTTATTGGAACAGTAGTTCTAATTTCCTTGAAGTTTTTAAGGAAAATAAAGGACTTAATTTTACATAAAATAGAGGTATTTTCTTTAATATTATCATCTATTTCTGCAATCTTCCTTTTAATCTCCGTTGAAAACGATCTAGACTCCAAGTTAAAGCCATTTATGTTGACAATTTCATTCAAATACTGTGTAAGAGGAAGACTCTTTAAATCTGAATAAAAGCTTTCAAGACTGCTTTTGGAATCATTACTTTGCTCTTCTTGATATATATTTTCTTGATCAAAAAAATCATTAAATATTTTGTAATTTATACCACTATTTAAATATCTAAAATAGCGTTGATTTTCAGTAAAATTAGTAAGTACTTTTATAAGCTTTTGATAAAAAAGCTTTCTCTCAATCATATTCGTTGATATTTCCAAAGTATATTTTTTGAAAAATTTATCATATATCTCACACAAACTATCAAATTCTCTTAAGACGGAAATATAACCATTTATATCTTTAATCTCCTTATCTAGGTGACCAATCTCTATATCGTACATTTGGCGCTCTTCAGAGGTCAGATTTACTATAGATGGGTCAATAGCAGGAAGAGTGTTTATATAAAAAGAAGTCAGCTTTTTAAGCCGGTAGGTCTTTGTTCTATTAAAGATACTTTCTTCAGAAAATTTACTTACTATTGTTGAAAAAGTTGAGCAAGTCGTATTTAAATCTTGGTTTTCCTTTACAGATCGTAAAATTATATCTAATAAATCTTTATTAAGATCTCTATTATCAACATTTTGATATGCATCTAATAAGACTGAAAGATTATGTAAATCAGGATATCTAACAGTTTCTTTTATACCGAACTCCAGTATTTTTGTTAGTTGATCTCTAGAATCTAAAAATAAATTTTGAATATTTTTTATTTTGGATTTTAGATCATCAATATTAACACCTTCATTTATGGCATATAGTTCGTTATTGATTAGATTTGAAGATTTATCAATATTGTTGTCTTTTGTATATTGAATTAGTTTTTTTATTAAAAGAAAATTGTTAGAGGGATTATCTAAAATATTATTAGAGATAGGACCAAGCTTAGTAATATTGCTAATATAGTCTGTAATTTGGGATTTTGTTTTTAAAATATTAAGCAAAGATATTGAGTCTACAAGGTTTAGACTAGTCTCTTCTTCTTCTAAGAATTGAATATTAATGATCTTATCTTCCACTGTTTTTTTATAGTAGTCTGAAGAAAAATCTACTTTGTTTAAAAAAGCTTTTTTATTTGACTCCAATTCATCAGTTACAGCTTTATTTTTTAAGTTGTGAGTTTTGATTTCTATTATATTTTTTATGTTTTCATAGAATGTTTCCTTCTTCATTTTATAGTTATCAAAAATCGTACAGAGATTATGGTGGTGGGATTCTTTAAGTTTTTTGTGAACAACATCTAGCGCAGGTTTCTTAGCAGCCATAAATAAAACCTTTTTCCCACTTAGGCAGAGATGCATAATTAAGTTTGCTATCGTTTGTGACTTACCAGTTCCCGGTGGCCCTTGTAAAACAATACTTTCACCATTTAGAGCAGCCACTATAGCGGCGTGCTGTGATACATCAGATTTTAATATTGTAACAGGAACATCTTTTCTGTATGTTTCATCTAGATCTAAACTAATTTCATCATACGATAGTGGATCACTAATAGATTTATTTTCTTGACCAAAAATTATACTATTTAGTGAATCTAAAGAGGAAGGATCACCTTCCCACTTTTCCCAATTACAGTCATTCCATTGTATTAACTTTAATGTATTAAAAGTATCGAAGGTGCAAAATGATGAAAACTTGATTTCTGTTTTACCCTTTATCTTATTTTTAATTTTTTTAAAGTAGGATTCAATATATTTGGATGTCGATTCAGCGGTTTCTAGATAATCGCTAAATTCCTCATAATTAAACTCATTTAAGGTTATTCCAAATTTTTTTTCTAATGTCTTAGATAAGCTCCTGTTAAATATAAGATTTGCGTTATCATCAGAGAACTTGTATTTTTTGCACTCGTTTGAAATATCATTATTTTTTTCAATTTTTAATCTTAGTAGAAGTAGTGGTGAGTTGTAGATTTTGTTGGAGGCTTCTGACTCTTTATATGAAATATTACCGCATGTTAAATACACACAGCTAGAGCCAGTTTCGTTCAAACTAGAATCATATTTTTTTTTAAAGTCATTCAATCTGCGTGCTAATTGATCTTCAAATAGTAGAGTTTCAATAGTGTTATCTAGATAAGAAGAATCATTTTTAATTTTCTGTGGATCTATTAAGATTTCGTAGGAGGTATCAATATTTCTAGCTTTTGCAATTTCAATTGGTGAAACTTTTCTTTCCGTCAAATCTAAATTGTAAAGCTTTTTGAAAAGTATTTTTTGTACTTTCTGATCAAAATCAAAAAGAGCTATTTCCTTATCGTCACCGGGCTCCATTTCTTCAATATCTTCAAGTTCTTTTATTAGTAGCTCATCTTTTTCTAGTAATTCAATTTTACTGCTTTTAAATTCAGCACTTTTTCTTTTCTTTTCAATTTCTTTACCATGATCGTATCCCTTGTCGATGGGAGATAAGTCCAGTTTTTTATTCGTCAGAAATTTATAAATAAGAACCCCCATAACCTCATGGATCACTCTAATCCTGGGGTTGGGTCCACTATTACTAGAAAGTCTTTGATTATTTAAGGGATCTGATGTGGTTGTTCCAATAAATTTATCTCTAATTTTATTTAACTCATCTATGAGTAACTTAATTTTCTTGTCTTCTTTTAAAGCCATATTGATATCATTTAACACCCAAGTTTATTATATCAAATATAATCTTATTTAATAAAGCTATAAAAATCAGTTAACTTATACCTTATGATAAAAGCTTTACTATATTCTTTGTTTTTAATTATTTCCTCTTTTATTCCTACAAATTCTTCTGAATCTTATACCCTTAATGCTTACGATTTTAGATTTAAAGATATAAATGGAAATGAGCTTAAATTTAAAGATTTTAAGGGTAAAGTTATATTATTAGTAAATGTAGCCTCAAAATGTGGCTTTACAGGCCAATACAAGGGCTTACAAGCTGTATGGGATGAATATAAAGATAAAGACTTTGTTTTAGTCGGTGTCCCTTCAAATGACTTTTATCAGGAATATAATGATGAGGAAGATGTTAAAAATTTTTGCGAGCTTACATTTGGAGTAAATTTTCCAATGACTTCGATAACCTCGGTTCGTGGTAAAGATGCTCATGAGTTTTACAAATGGGCAAAACTTACCTACGGAAATAAAACCGTGCCTAAATGGAATTTTCATAAAATTCTTATTAATAGGGAAGGTAAAATTGTAGATACTTTTTCCTCTATTACTAAACCTGATAGTTTAAAAGTAACTTCCAAAATTGATGGCCTACTCTAAGGTCTAATAAGTGTTATTATTTAACCATGTCCTTACCTGAATCCAGTATAAATAAAATCCTTGATTCACCATATCAAGTAGAAATATGGTATGAGGATAAGTCTGGAATAAAAACGAAACGAACAATATCCCCTATTAGAGTATTTGAGTATGGGGTTAATACTTACATTGAGGCTTTCTGCCATCTTAGAAATAGCAATAGGAATTTTTATGTTAACTCAATATCTTCTTTTAAATTTCTACGAAATTTAAAAAAATCAGCTACTTCAATAAATCCAGAATCATTATGGTTTACTGCTAGAAAAGAGAAAAATAAAAAGCAAAAAGAAGAAATATCAATATTAGATTGGGATTCTAGTAGATCCCAGTGGTACAACTTAGGTAATCTATCTATTGTTATATTAGTTAACATTTTTACTATTTTAATTACTGGTATATTACGTGCAGGCGCTAGGGGAAAATCTAGAAGAAGTGGCAGGGATCACTATCACAAAACTAAATCAGTTGGTTCATGTTTTAAATCTGATCTTTAAGAATAATCTATCTAACTTATCTGTTTTTTAATTTTCTTATATATACTTTCATCTAACTTATCATTTTTAAATATATGATGAGAATCTTTAATATAATCTCTATATTTTTCAGACATGGAAAATCTGATGATTGATTCAAGACGTAAAGAGTTTGTTGGATGACTTGTTGAGTGGCCCGAGTTAGGATCGTTAATATAATCTGTTAATTTTTTTATATTAATTTTATTTTCCTTATACCTCATACCATATTGTAATTTATGGGTAGCCGAAGCTGCTACGCTTATACTATCAACAGAAACATATCCAATCCTATCAGCACTAACCTCTGCACATTGTGATTGAAGGTTTAAAGATCCAGCATTAACTAAATTACGACTTTCATTTGTATGGCCGAATATTATATGACCAATTTCATGACCTATGATAAACCTTAATTCATCTTTATTTAACAACCTGGTTAGTTGCTTAGTAAAGACTATAAAATAAATATTATTGTTTCGTGAGGCAAAAGCGTTAAAAATACCTAAATCCTTATTGGCTGGGCAGATATAGGATCTGATATTAATATCTAAATTTAATTTCTTTTTTACTTGATCTATAGATTTTAATATATTAGCTGGGGCACTTGATAAGCCATGAGGCTTAAATAATACCTCAGAATTAGAACTATAATTTATAGGTGAATCATACTTAAACCTTAAATCTTTTAATTTGGAGTTCAATTAAATACCCTTTCTAAGTTTAAGAATAACTTCTTGTAATTTTAAAGATTTCGTCCTTTCTATCGAATCATTAGATTGCTCTAGAGACTTCCATTTAATGTATTGGTTGTTGATATACTTCTTAGGATCATATTCACCAGTTCTTTTTAATATTTGCATGTACCAAATATAATAAAGCTCTATTTGATCTACACTTAATGCAAAAATTGCAGCGTCTCTTATTTCACTCAAACTTGATGATTGATTTATTTTAAAACTCTGATCTATAATTTCCATGCAATTTAACTCTTTAGAATCTAGGACAAGATCTGCGGTAATACAGTCTACAAAAAGCTTATAAACTGATCCTACATTACCATCGAATTCAGAATAAATAATATTCAATTCTGGACCTAACTGTCTATGAGTTTGAACGGCAGCTTCTTTTTTTAAATCCATTAGTAGTGCATATAATCGATTTCTCATATCATCCCTATCATCAAAAACATTATCTTGAAACGAATTGACACATTGGATTGCGATAAAAGTATCTAATACTTTCTCCTCACGCTGATCTATTTTGCCGTCTGATTCTGAAATATAATAAAATGTTCTAAAGATTGCCTTATAGGCAGCAAATGGTTCATCTTCATAAGAGTAGCTAGCAGATTGGTACTGAGTAGTTTCAGTATTATTAGTTTCCCAGGGCCTATTATCGCTCCTGGTGTTTATTTCTTCTTCACCTTTCATAGCCCTAAAATCATCGCTTCTTACTACCGCTTTTACTAGGTAATATGCAACATAAAGACCTGTTAATATTAGGATTGTATCCATATAAATTTACTACCTAGGATTTAAATTTTTTTCGATTACTATGTCTTTCCCCGACAACTCATCTTTGTAAGAACAAACTAAAATCATATTTTCATCGATAGAAAAAGTTATATCGATTGGCAAACCTTCTTGTCTCTCACCACTTAAATCTTCCAATGAAGTCTTGGCTATGATTTCTGTAAATTTTAAATCTTCAGTTTTAATTTCAGATTGAGTAACAGTGCAATTTAAAGTTGTAGTATCTGACATTGTATAGAACTGATCTGTAAAAGTTAAAGGATATTTTTCATTTTTATTTATCATTATACTATTAATCATTTGATTTTGATTTTTATCAAAGACTTCCGTCCCATAATAATGATTTACAACATCTGCAAGCTTCGCATCTCCTAAGTCTTCTGATTGTGTAGCAGATTGATCATCTCTATTTGCTATTGCACAGTAGATGCTGGCACCAAGCGAAACAATTTCATCAACGTTAACAGTTGTTACGAGCTCCTGTTTACCTAAACAATCTTTAAGATGTTGTTGAAACAATGGTAGCCTAGTGCTTCCGCCAACTAATACAACTTCGTCAATATCATTTTTTGCGAGATTAATTTCGTCCAATAGTGTTTCTATAATTATCTCTGATTTTAGTATGTACTCTTGAATTTCGGATTCAAAATCTGTTTTAGATATTTCTATTGGGAAGCGACCCTCACCTGAAGGAAAGACGCTTGAAACATCTCTTTCATCCAATGTTTTTTTAAGTGATTCAGTTTTTTGAGATTGCCGCTTTGCAGCAGAATCTAAATCGCTATCAATATTGGACCCTTTTTGTTCTAGGTGTTGCTTATTTATTAAGCCATAAACTTTATTATCAAAGTCAGTGCCACCAAATGAATCACCTTTGGTACCTAGAACCTCAACATTATCTCCGTCAATCTGAACAATTGAGCAGTCTAAGGTCCCACCTCCAAGATCATAGATTAAAACTTTTCCATTCATATTTTTTGTTCTGGAATAATATAGTGCAGCTGCAACGGGTTCACTTATTATAGTAGGATTAGTTATTCCAGCTTTCAAAGCAGCGTTTTTGGTAGCTTCTCTTGCAATATCATTATAAAATGCAGGTATAGTTATGGTTGCTTGTTCTATTTTGCCTAATTTTTTTTCAGCCCCTTTAATTAACTTCATTAATATAAAACTTGAAATATCTTCAGGGGAATAGCTTGAGCCATAAAAGTCTAAAGTGAATGAGTCATTTTGAGGCATCTTCTTTTTAATTTGTGTTACTACATTATCAGAATCTAACTCAAGGGCTTGAACAGCGATAGCTCCAACTTCGACTTCACCAGATGGATCAAAAAAGACAACTGAAGGAAGAAATCTTTCTTTGTCATATATTATTTCATGTTTACCATCATCCTGATATGCAGATAGAACAGAAAAAGTAGTACCAAGATCTATGCCAATAAAAGTTCCCATATTACTTAGAAGTTACAATAACTTCTGCGGTTATAATTAAC
>JABGXK010000002.1 GCA_018675825.1 Flavobacteriales bacterium
AGTAAAAAAGTCAAAGAAAAGAATTTTAATGGTTGTTTTTGTAATTTCTTTTTTTTAGTTTTAAATAAAAAAGCAAAGGGAATTATTTTTCTGATATTCATTTTACAATCTAATTGTTATTAAACTTTGCACCGCTATTCCCTCCGCTCTTCCTAATGCACCTAATTTTTCTGTTGTCGTTGCTTTTACATTTATTAGTCCTTTGTCAATTTTCATTAATTTTGCTAATTTAGTAATAATCTTTGTTTTATAATTTTTGAAATTGGGTTTCTCACAGATTATTATTATATCTATATTGTTAATTTTAGCATTTACTTTATTCAATTGTTTTAAGGCAAATTCAAGAAATATTTCTGAATTCATGTTTTTATATTTTTTATTTGATGCTGGAAAGTGCTCGCCAATATCACCATGCCCAATGCTCCCTAAGATACTATCTACTAGCGCATGTAAAAGTACGTCTCCATCAGAATGGGCTTTTATTGGATATTGATACGGGATCCGAGTTGCTCCAATTAAAATTGATTCTGTTTCTTTAGTTTTATCAAAGGCGTGAACATCATATCCAATTCCTGTACGTATTATTTTTTTTGTATTTATTATCATCTTTGCCATTTCATAATCATAGTTTGTTGTGATTTTGAAATTTTGCTCAGTTCCTGGTATTACAACTATTTTGTTGTCTTTGCCTTCATAGAAGCATGCTTCATCTGTCACTATTTGGTCTGGATTATTTTTGTATAGATTCTTTAACTCTTCTAGGTAGAAACTTTGTGGTGTTTGTACTCTAAACAACGAATCTCTACTAAATCTTGTAACTTTGTTATCATTTATCCCCCTAATAGTATCTCTTATTTTAATTATTGGAATAACTGCTGCAGATCTCTGTAATTTTGCTATAACTTCAGAAATTATTTTATTTGTTACAAACGGTCTCGCTGCATCATGAATTAATATTATATCATCATTTGTATGTGGTCTATTTCTTATTGAGTTATAAACTGATTCTTGTCTAGTTTCACCACCCATAATAATCTTTTCCAACCTTTTGTCATCCAGATGTTTGTTATAAAGCTCATGGTGCAGTTTATTTACTACTACGATTATTTTGTCGATCTGTTTATGGCTGCTAAATGTATCAATTGAGAAATCTAGAACAGTTCTTGATCCAAGCTTGAGGTATTGTTTTGGTATTGCGCTGTTTAATCTTTTTCCGCTTCCTGCTGCTAATATTATAGCCGTGATTGTACGAACCATTTAGAACTTGACGTTAAATTTAAAAAAAATATAATATCAGGAAATTTTTAAATTACAAAATATGGCAAATCATAAATCTGCTCTTAAAAGAGTTAGAAGCACTGAAAAAAGAACTAAATATAATAAAGATTTCTTTGTGTCAGTAAGAACTTTAATAAAAAACTTTACCTTACTTTTATCAAACAAGGATAATAAGAAAGCTCAAGCTTCTTTCCGCAAAGTAGAGTCTGCGTTAATGAGGTCTGTTTCTAAGGGCATCTTGAAAAAGAAAACTGCTTCTAGAAAAATTAGCAGACTTTCAAAATCTCTTAAAAAAGCATATACACAATAATTGGATTTAAATAGCTCGAATTCTATTTTAAACCAACCTATATCTCAACTTCAGAATATTGGCCCTTCCGCCTTTTCAAAAATTCAAAAAATTGTGCCTTCAGGCACAATTAAGGATTTATTGCTTCATATCCCAGCAAATTATCATAAACTTACAATCTCACAAGAATTATCAGAACAGCACATAGGTAAATTAGTTATTTGTTCAGTAACTATTTTACGTCATATGAGATCAACAAATAGCAAGATACCTTACAAAATTGAATGTACAGATGGTAACATTCTACTTTATTTAATTTTTTTTTCTCGAAATACTTCTTATCTAAATAATATTTTTTCAGTTAACAAATCACTTGTAATAAAGGGAAAATTACAAATTTTTAGAAATGAATTTTCCTTTACTCATCCGGAAATCATGAATCAGAAAATGGATAAAATTTCTGATATCGACTCAGTTTATCGGTTGACTAAAGACATAAACAATAAATACATTCAGAATCTTATTGCCCTTATTCTAGATAAGTCGCCCGTTTTTCCAGAATGGATTAATTCTACACATTTAAAGAAATATAATTTTTATTCCTGGAATGAATCATTAGAAAAAATTCATCGACCGCGTGGTATCGGATTTCAGGAAATAGAATCATCCAGAAGAAGACTTGCATATGATGAGTTGCTTTCTTATCAGTTAACAATACGCAACTCACTCAATAATGAGAATGTTGGCAGAAGTTTACCTATTCATAACTCAGAAATTATTTCATTTATAAATAATTTATCCTTTCAATTAACAAATTGCCAAAAGGCCTCTAT
>JABGXK010000198.1 GCA_018675825.1 Flavobacteriales bacterium
CATCATCACCCCAGACAGAGGTTGTCTCTGCTATCACCAGATTAGGTATTAGTATTAAGAGTAGGAGTAGTTTTTTCATTATCCTTAGTTTACTACCAGAGAATTAAGTTGGCAAATATTGTAGGCCTGACAAATTAGAGATTCTTCGTCTACCTTTTATCTTTAAATAATAGATCTAATCGATGGACTCTAAAGAGACATATATAAAAGCTGCTTTTGAGAAAATTATTCCTTTATTTCGTGAAAGCGGATTACCAATAGATGAAATAGATGAGAGGTTACAAATTAAATTTGCTGACATATCACCTAAATGGGCAGGTCTCTGCCAGTCGAGGATATCAGGCTACTATCCTCAAGAAGAACATGAGATTTTGATTAGTAATACCATTGATAATGGTTTTGATGCGATTGATGTGCTTATTCACGAGGTATGCCATGCGATTCAATTTCATTTATATGGAGATGAAGTAAGGCCTCATGGTAAGGAGTTTAAAGTAATAGCAGAAGCAGTCGGGCTTACAGGAAAGATGACGTGCGCTTCTGCTAATCATGAGTTAGGAATTAAAATTAAAAAATGGGAAAAAGAAATTGGTGTATATCCTCATGAGCCGTCCTTTGCAAAAATGATTGAAAGGTGGATAATTAATTTAATAAATTATGGCGGCTCATTTTATATATTAGCGATGATTGTTCAGTACAACACCCCTTGAGGTAAAAATTTTATGCTAAAAACAGAGCAAATAAGGAGTAACAAAAAAAATTTATTTTTTAAAAGAGCTTTCCCTGTAAGGGGTTATTTATCGACTAACCAAGGAGCGTTACCGAAAGTTACCTCCCCTGTTTTTCTTATGGCTGAAGAAAATAATTCATATGATAAATTTGCAGTTTCAATATTTACAACAGAAAATTTAAATAAAGATTCAAAAATTGGATATCTGCCAAAAAACTTCAATCAGATTTATCATGATTTCTTAAAGCTTGGTGGGGTTTATTCTTCATATATTAGTCAAATTAATATGGATTCAATAAATAAAAATTGGGACTTTTTATTTATCGAAATTAGATTATCTATAGACAATCAAACCCAATTTAATTTGTTATTACAAAGCAATAATATTCCTTCAGATGATCTATCAATCGATAAATGGTTAGGTTCAAAGCCACTTTCCCAATCGAAAAGAAAAGACCCGTTAATACCTAAATATTGGTGGTTGCTATGAGAATAAGGAAATGTCTGATGGAAGTTGGAAAGAAAATGGGAATAATCCATTTAAATTATTATTAAAAGAATGAAAAGACTACTCCTACTCTTATTCTTAATACCTAACTTAGTAACAGCACTTCCATCTTGTCCGGATAATAAAAATCAATTGTGGGGTAACTGTTTAGGGAAAAAAGATTTTACTAATGAGACTCAAGCACAAGATAAAGAATTTAATGGTGAATGGAAGATTAATAAACTCCATAACCATGCTGTAAAAAATGATACTCCAGTTTTTTTTCAAGGGGCTATTAAGGACACCCAAAAATATAATCATTTAAATATTTATTGTATAAAAGATGCTATTCAGAAAGAGGAAATTAATTATGCTCAGTGCGTTGAAGATAATAAAGCAAAAGAAATTACGCAACAGGTTATGCCAAATTTAGACTCCTCAAAGAACGTTGGTTCTTATATGAAAGAGGAAGATGAAACATGGTTTGCACATTTGGCTGATTACTTTCCCAAAGGTAAAAAAAATTCTGGCATCTATATTTATGAGACAGCATTTAATACTGGGGGGACAGGATATTTTTCAAGTATTAGAATGTTTCAGCTTCATGATAACAATATGCTGGATTATTTTGGAATTATTCCTGGGGGAGATAGATGTAATGATGGGAGTTTAGAGTATATAAGTTCAGATGCAGAGGGAATGATATACGCTTCAGCCGCAACGGATTTCAGACTTCTTAACTACAAATATACAACAGACTGGAGGCGTGTTTCAACAGCTCATGCTATAGCTTCAATGGGTCAGGAGGATCTTAGTTTATCTGACTACGCAAAATCAATTAACCTACCTAGTTTTTTCCAAGACATAGAACCGTACAAGGATATTTATAATGGAGCTATAGGATGTGTCGGAAATATTGTTCGTTTTTTTGATTTTTATAAAGAACAACAAACAGCTCTAGGAATAATTATTTCTAAAGATTTTCTTAAAGATAGAAAATATATAGCAAGTGAAACTGGTCAAGCTTGTTTAGATAAATGGAAAATACAGCATCGTTTTAGTAAATATAAAAGCTATAAAGAATATAAAGACTCAATTTATATCGATTCAAAAGATTGGGATAATGCTCTCGTTTCATTTCAAAACTATTCTTTAGAATGTTCTTTAAAATAAATAATAGCCACTCCAACACACTACTGCTCATTATTTGCAAATACCATCTGCAACACCATAAATACCAAGTGGAATTGCTTCACTAGTATTATTTTCATTAAATGAATCTTGTGGCTCTTTTAAAGACCCCATTCTAAATATGTTGTTTTGTTTATCGATCCAAATAGCTCTAAAGACCTTAAAATCATTTAGCCCA
>JABGXK010000199.1 GCA_018675825.1 Flavobacteriales bacterium
AAGCGGTAATTTGCAGCTACAACTACATAACCTTTTTTCGCAAATGCTGTACAAAAATCAACAGTTCCCGGATTTTCTTTACTACCTTGATAGTAAGAGCCGCCATGGTGAAAAATAATTAAAGGCCTATTAGTAGCAGTATCTCCTTGACCAGTATAAATATCCATTTTATGGAAGTTGTCCGAATAAATATCGGAATAATCAGTAGTAGTGATATTTACAGAAGAAAAGATATCTGTTTGATAGCGGTTATTGCATTGAGCATTTACATGATTACTTGCAATAATGCTAAGCATTATAATTAATATATATTTTTTCATTATTGGTTATTTAATTTTTCAAGTTGATATGTGATTTCTTCATCTTCAATTTTACTAAATAAATGTTCATTTGGATTAACCTTATGCCCATCATTAATTAGGATACCTCCAACACTATCCCATGCAATCTTATTCATATTTAAGAGGCCCATTAATTTTTTAGAAGTATGTGGAAGGAAAGGCTCGCATAATATAGCGAGAGATGCAGAGATTTGTATTGCAATATTTATAATTGTTTTTGTTCTTTTTTCGTCTGTTTTTTTACATTTCCATGGTTCAGTCTCTGCTAAGTATTTATTACCATTTCTAGCTAAATTCATAAACTCATTTAATGCCTCTCGAAGTTGGTATTTTTCAATACATCTGCCAATTTTCTGAGGATATTCTTCTATTGAATCAAGAGTTTTTTGATCATAATCAGTTAGATTGTATCTTTCAGGAACCGTTCCTTCCCAATATTTATTAGTAAGTACAATAACTCTATTTATGAAATTACCGAAAACTGCCACAAGTTCATTATTGTTTCTAGCTTGAAAATCTTTCCATGTAAAATCGGTATCCTTATTTTCTGGAGCTGTTGCACACAATACATACCTTAAAGTGTCTTGTTGGTTTTTAAAATCATTCAAATACTCATGTAGCCATATAGCCCAATTTTTTGATGTTGATAGTTTTCTACCTTCTAAGTTTAAAAACCCATTTGCAGGAACATTTTTAGGTAGATTATAATCTCCTAATTCTTTTAGAATTATCGGGAAGATTATACAATGGAAAACAATGTTATCTTTTCCCATAAAGTGAATGAGTTCACTTTCATTTTTTTTCCAATATTTTCTCCAATCTAACCCATTTTCTGCTGTATACTTTTTGGTTGCAGAAATATATCCTATTGGCGCATCTAGCCAGACATACAAAACCTTTCCCTCCCCATTTTCTATAGGAACTTTAACTCCCCATTCCAGATCTCTAGTCATAGAACGTTCTTTTAAACCACTTTCAAGCCATGAGTTACACTGCCCAATAACTTGTTTTTTCCATAATTTTGGATCATGACTTTTCTTGTTATCTAGATACCCTTCATTTATCCATTTTTTTATCCATTTTTCATGCTTTTGCATAGGTAGATACCAATGCGTTGTTTCTTTTAATATTGGCGCATTTCCGCTTAGGCTAGATTTTGGATTTATCAATTCTTCAGGATTTAGGTTAGAGCCACATTTCTCACATTGATCACCGTATGCTTCTTTAGCAGAACATTTTGGGCATTCACCTATAATATATCGATCTGCAAGAAACTGCTTATGCTCTCTGTCAAATAATTGTTGGGATGTTTTCTTAGTAAAGCTATTATTTTTTTCTAGAATCTTAAAGATCTCCTGAGCAGTATTGTGATGATCAGCTGATGATGTTCTGTCATAGATACTAAAGTCAATACCAAATTCTTCAAATGATTTTTTATTTAAATTATGGTATTTGTCAATTATCTCTTTAGGACTTATTCCTTGTTTTTTGGCTTGTAAAGTAATCGCCGCCCCATGTTCATCAGATCCGCAAATAAAAGCAACATCATGCCCTTTTAATTTTTGATACCTGGAAAATATATCAGCAGGAAGATAGGCTCCGGATAAATGCCCTAAGTGTATTGGGCCATTAGCATATAAGAGAGCAGATGTGATTGTAAACCGTTTTTTATTCATTTATCTGTTAAAAAATATATTTTAGCAAATATAAGTTATAATAGAGCAAAATGATTATTCCAAATAAGTTAAATATAGGCGATAAGGTCGGACTGGTTTCTACAGCTCGTTATATCTCTACTGAGGAGTTAAATCCAGCTATTAAAGTTTTTGAGCAATGGGGACTTGAGGTTGTATTGGCCTCAAATATTTTTTGTAAAAGTGATCAATTTGCAGGAACAGATCTTCAACGAGCTTCTGATTTACAAAATATGATTAATGATAATAGTATAAGAGCTATTTTTTGCACAAGAGGGGGTTATGGAACTGCTCGTATTATTGACCTAGTTGATTTTACAAATTTGATTAAATATCCTAAATGGATTATTGGATATAGTGACATTACTGTTATACATTCTCATATTAATAAATTAGGTCTAGCTTCATTACATGGTACTATGCCAATAAATTTTAAGAATAATACATCTAATTGCTTATTGAGTTTATATACATGTTTATTTAAAAAATCATACTCTATCTCTGTACCTACTCATAAGTTAAATAAAAATGGATTTATAGAGGCCCAGATAGTAGGAGGAAATCTTTCAGTGATTTATAGTTTATTAGGTTCTAATTCTGATATAAATACAGACGGTAAAATCCTTTTTATTGAAGATTTAGATGAGTATCTGTATCATATAGATAGGATGATATTAAATTTAAAAAGAAATAAAAAATTCTCAAAAATAGCAGGTTTAATAGTAGGATCAATGCAAGATATACATGATAATTCTATTGCTTTTGGTAAATCTGCAAATGAGATAATTTATGCGCATACTAAGGATTATGATTTTCCAATTTGTTTTAATTTTCTAGCTGGTCATATTAATAATAATAATTCAATTATTTTAGGTAAAAAATCACAACTTGATATAAATAATAATAATGTAAATTTGCTTCAATAAATTTTATAGAATGTCATTAGAAAAACATTTTGAAAAATACAGAAACAATATAATTGGAAAAAATCAAACTTTTGATTCACCTTTTGGGAAAAAGAAAATTATATATGCTGATTGGATAGCAAGTGGTCGCCTTTATTTACCAATCGAAGATTTATTAAGAAAAGATATTTTTCCTTTTGTTGCTAACACTCATACAGAAACCTCAACAACTGGAGCTACAATGAGTTTTGCATTAGAAAGCGCTTTAGAGCTTATCAGACAACATGTTGGAGGGAATGATGATGATGTTGTAATTTCTGCTGGCGCTGGAATGACATCACTAGTATGTAAATTTCAAAGAATTTTAGGTTTAAAAATTCATGAGAAATTTAAAAATCATGTTAAGATAAAAAACAAGCCTATAGTTTTTGTTACTCATATGGAACATCACTCAAACCAGACTTCATGGCTTGAAACTATAGCTGAAGTTAAATTAATTCCTTACACTAAAGATGGCTACATTGATTTAGAATCTTTTAAAGTTTTACTTAATTCATATGATGATAGAGATTTAAAAATTGCAGCTGTAACTTCTGCCTCAAATGTTACTGGAGTGTATGCTCCATATTATGAAATTTCTGAGATTATGCATGATAATAATGGTTTTTGCTTTGTAGATTTTGCTTGTTCTGCTCCATATGTAGATATTAATATGCATCCAGAAAATCCTCAACAATATTTAGATGCTATTTATTTTTCTCCACATAAGTTTTTAGGTGGCCCAGGATCTTCAGGTGTTCTTATATTTAATAAGAATTTATACAATAACCGTGTACCTGATTCTCCAGGAGGTGGTACTGTAGACTGGACTAATCCATGGGGAGAACATAAGTATATTGATGATATTCAATTAAGAGAAGATGGTGGAACTCCAGGATTCTTACAGACTATTAAAACAGCATTATGTATTCAGCTTAAAGAGCAAATGGGAATTAATAATATTCTTAAAAGAGAACATGAGCTTCATAAAATTATATGGGATAGATTATCTAATTTATCTAACTTACATATTTTGGCTGGTAATATATCAGATAGACTAGGTATTTATTCTTTTTATATTGATGATTTGCATTTTAATTTAGGTGTCCAGCTATTGAATGATAAATTTGGAATACAAGTTAGAGGAGGCTGTTCTTGTGCAGGTACCTATGGCCATATATTATTGAATGTAGACACAGTACAGTCTCATAATATCACCAATACAATAGATCAGGGTGACCTTTCTTTAAAACCTGGATGGATACGCATGTCTATTCACCCAACAATGAGTAATCAGGATGTAGATTTTATAGTAAATGCAATTGAAGAATTAGCAGAAAATCATCATTCATGGAGTAGAGATTATAGTTATAATAAATCTAAAAATACGTTTTTGTATAAGAATCAAAAATTTGCTTTAGATAATAAAAATAGGGGAGAATCTTGGTTTACTAAAGAATTGCTTTAATATTTATTAAAGAAAATACAATGCATTTAGATAAAATTAATTTAAAAGAAAAGTATTCTAAATTTACAAAGCACTGGTCTCCTCGAATTATAGCAGAAATGAATGATTATCAATTTAAGATTGCTAAAATTAAAGGTGAATTTATTTGGCATGATCATAAACATACGGATGAAACCTTTATAGTTATTGAAGGAGAAATGATTCTTAAATTCAGAGACAGTGAAATAAAATTAACTAAAGGAGAAATGTGTGTTGTTCCTAAAGGGGTAGAGCATAAACCTTGTGCGGAAAATGAATGTAAAATTTTAGTGATTGAGCCAAGGGGCGTTATTAATACGGGCGATAAAGTTGGACCGTTAACGATTAATAAAGATGTATGGGTTTAATATTTATTGGTTCTCCAATATATTGATATATCATTTTTTCTTTCTAAAAATCTGCTAGTAATCAATTCTCTTCTTAGAAGTACTATTTTATTTATCAATTTCCCCACAATTAATAATTATTTGTTAAGAATCTTTGGAACAAGTATATAATCTGAATCCTTTTTTGGGGCATTTTTTAGCGCATTTTCCTGAGTTAGATTTTGAACTTCCATATCATCTCGCATAACATTAAGTTCTTCACTTAAATAAACTAGAGGCTCAATATTATCTGTATTTATTTCCGAAAGTTTATCTACAAAACCAATAATTTTCTTTAAGTCT
>JABGXK010000200.1 GCA_018675825.1 Flavobacteriales bacterium
GCTATAATGGAAGCTGCAGATGCTGGAATTAATGTAATTATATGTATTACTGAAGGAATCCCTACTAGAGATATGATTACTGTAAAGGAATATTTATCTGATAAAGATTGTACTTTAGTTGGTCCTAACTGCCCAGGTGTTATAACTCCTGAAGAAGCAAAATGTGGTATTATGCCTGGTTTTGTCTTTAAGAAAGGTAGGATAGGAGTCGTTTCAAAATCTGGTACTCTTACTTATGAGGCAGCTGATCAGGTTGTTAAAGCTGGCTTAGGAATATCTACAGCTATCGGAATAGGTGGTGATCCTATCATTGGAACAACCACTAAGGATGCAGTAGAATTATTTATGAATGATGATGAAACTGATGGAATAATTATGATTGGTGAAATTGGAGGCCAACTTGAGGCTGATGCTGCAAGATGGATTAAAGAAAATGGCACAAAACCAGTGGTTGGCTTTATTGCTGGTAAAACTGCTCCTGCAGGAAGAACAATGGGACATGCAGGTGCTATTGTTGGCGGTAAGGATGATACTGCAGATGCAAAGATGCAAATTTTAAGAGATTGTGGTATCTCTGTTGCAGAATCTCCTGCTAATATTGGAAATCTAATGGCAGAACTTATTTCTTAAAGAAAATAATTTATAAATTTATTGCATAATTAAAAAAATACTATGAAAATTTTAGAAGGTAAAAATGTTATTATAACAGGAGCCTCTCGAGGTATTGGAAAAGGTATTGCTGATAAATTGGCTCAACAAGGAGCAAACATTGCCTTTACTTGTAGAAAAACAAATGCTGAAACATCTAAGTTGGTTAAAACTCTTTCAGATTATGGTGTAAATGTAAAGGCTTATTCATCAGATGCATCTGACTTTAATGCTTCAATTAGATTAGTTGATCAGGTAATGGAAGATTTTGGAAGAATTGATATTTTAGTTAACAACGCTGGAATTACTAAAGATAATTTACTTATGAGAATGAGTGAAGAGGATTTTAATGATGTTATGAAAATAAATATGAATTCTGTTTTTAATCTTACTAAAGCTGTTTTAAAGCCAATGTTAAAACAAAGGAATGGATCTATTATTAATATGAGTTCTATTGTAGGTATTAAGGGTAATGCAGGTCAGACTAATTATGCTGCTTCAAAAGCTGCTATTATTGGCTTTACCAAATCTACTGCTCTCGAACTTGGATCTAGAAACATTCGATGTAACGCTATAGCTCCTGGTTTTATAGAAACCGAGATGACTCAAGCTTTAAATAATGATCAGGTTGTAGAATGGGCTAAGAGTATCCCTTTAAAAAGAACTGGAAATGTTGAAGATATCGCTAATACTACATTATTCCTAGCTTCTGATATGTCTTCATATATTACTGGTCAGGTTATTAATGTTTGTGGTGGCATGCTAACATAATCTAATGTTTTCTAGTGTTATTTTTTCTAGTAATTTAATTATATTATGTTTTCTATTAGGTCTAGTTTACTCTCTTGTATTATATTATAAACAACAATCCTTTTTAAGTCGAAGGGTTCTATATTTTTTGTCTTTTCTAAGATTTATACTAATTTCTTCTCTTTCACTTTTATTATTAGATCCAGTAGTCAAGTCTTCAACTAAAATTTATGAAAAACCTATTGTAGTAATATTACAAGATGCATCTCAGTCTATTAAGGAAAATATTAGAATTGAGTTAGATAATTTAGCTGCTGAATTTAGTGATATGGAAGTTTATAAATATCATTTTTCAGACAAAATATATGATGGTTTTACTGATATTAATTCAGGAATACTCACTAACTATAGCAGTGTTTTAAATGATGTCTATTCTAGATTTTCAAATAAAAATTTGTCTTCTGTGATTATTGCTAGTGATGGAATATATAATATTGGTAGTAATCCTTTATATTCTGATAATTCTAATATTCCAATACATACTATATCTTTAGGAGATACTAGTATTCTAAAAGATAATAGGATTACAGATGTTAAGCACAACAATATTGTTTTTTTAGGAAATAATTTTATTTCAAATATATTTATTGAATCTGATAAATTTAAGGGTAGAACTGTAATTTTAAATATTGAAAGTAATGGAAAATTAATATTTAATAAATCTATTAAAATAGTTAGTGATAAAGAATTTATTAAAGTTCCAGTTGAATTAAATGCTTCAGAGGTTGGTATTCAATCTTTTACTGCTAATATTTCTGTCTTAGAAGGAGAGGTATTAATTACTAATAACTCATTTAGTTTTTTTCTTGATGTGATTAATTCTAGATATAAAATTTTGCTATTATATGATGATATTCATCCTGATATTGCATCATTTGTTAGTGTGATTGATGAAAATAAGAATTATATTTTAGAGGTTATAAAAACAGATAGTTTTGATAATAATTTTTTAGATTATAATCTAATTATTTTACATTCTTTATCTGAGAGAAGCCATGATATAGTTGATTTATTATCTACAATAGAAATACCTTTATTAATTTTCTGCAAACAAGATTTTAATTTTTATTCTTCCTTAATGCCAAGAATTAATTTTAAAGAGAAATCTTATAATAACGAAGTTTATACTATCCTAAATAAGGATTTTAACTCATTTAAAATTTCAGAAAAGATTAAAGATATGATTGTATCTATGCCTCCTTTATTCTCTTCATTTGGTATATATGATATTTCTCCTTCAGTTAATATAATGTTGAATCAGAGGGTAGGGGATTTTACAAATGATAATCCAATCTGTGTTTTTGATGATGTTGATGATAGAAAGGTTGGTCTTATACTTGGTGAAGGTTTCTGGAAATGGCGTTTACAGGATTTCTATCTAAATAATAATAATGATAATTTTAATGATATCTTTAATAAGATTACACAATTTCTTTTAGTTAAAGAAGATAAAAGTAAGTTTAGATTGTTTTATGATAAAGAAATTAATGAGAGTAATAAAGTTGTTCTTGAAGCTGAAGTTTATAATGATAGTTATGAGCTAGATAATATAAATGATATTGATATTACTGTTACTAATAATAATAATAAAGAGTTTAATTTTTTATTTGATAAATATGATAATAAGTATTTATTAGATATTGGTGAGTTAGATGTTGGGAAATATGAATTTATTGCTCGTGTTAATAAGATTGATTACATAAAAAAGGGTTCTTTTATTATAAAGCCTATACAGATTGAATATTTAAAATCTATAGCCGATCATCAATTATTATTTAATTTAAGTCAGCAAACACAAGGCAAATCTTTTTTAATGAAAAATATTAGTGAGTTAGCTATTTTAGTTAAAAATCAACAAAACAATCAAACAATTATTAGTTTTGAAGATACACTTAAACAAATTATTGATATTAAATGGATTTTATTAGCTTTGTTACTGGTCATAGCAGTAGAATGGTTTATAAGAAAATTTAATGGTCTAATTTAAACATATGAGAATTCAATATATTTTATCTTTATTTTTTTTAATTTCATCCTGTACTACTTCTTCAGTACTTGTGTCTATTCAGAGACCTGCTGATATTACTTTATCCCAAGATGTTAAAACAGTTGTTGTTGCTAATAGAACTTCTCCATCAAGAAAGAATTTGGCTGGCAATATTATTGAGGGATTTGTTACCGGTGAAGGAATAGGGCTAGATAAAAAAGGTTCAGAATACTGTATTGATGGATTAGTTTCTTTATTAGATCATTCAGATAGATTTAACATTAAGAATATTGGCGAGTTAGAACTTAAAGGAACAGGGACATCATCATTTTCAATGCCTTTAAAATGGAAGAAGGTTAATAAAATATGTAGTTCATATAATGCTGATGCACTTATTGTACTAGAAACTTTTGATTCTGATTCTAGAGTTTTTTTTGGTAAGCCTATTAAAAGAACAATAAAAAGAAAAGGCAAGAAGAGAGTTGAACTAAGATATCAGGCAATTTTAGAGATGAAGATTGAATCTGGATGGAGAATTTATGATAATAATAAACAAGAAATAATTGATGAAAATAAATTTACTGAGTTAAAAGACTTTAAAGCGTGGGGCAAGTCAAATGAGGATGCTCAAAGGAATTTACCTATTGTAATGTCTGCACTAAAACAATCTGGAGATTTTGCAGGAGTTCAATTTGGTAAGAGAATATCTCCAATATGGATAAAAGCAAGAAGAATCTATTATATTGGTAAAGACGATAGTCTTAAACAAGCTAGCAAATTTGTTAAGAATGAAGACTGGGATAGGGCAATTGAAATTTGGAAAGATAAAGTAAATTCATCTGATACAAAAGTTGCCGCTAGATCTTCTTTTAATATGGCTTTGGCATCAGAAATTAAGGGATTTCTTGACGCCTCCATTGACTGGGCAAAAAAAGCTAAAGCATTAGGAGATAAAAGAGCTAACTCGTATATTAGTACTCTAAATAAAAGAAAGAAAGATCAAATTAAATTAAATAAACAATTAAAAAAATAAATTATGGAAAATCAAGGTTTGCCAAAAACATTAATATTAGGTATAGCAGGACTAATTTTTATAGTACTTTTTGGCTCAAGTATGTTTTTAACAATAGATTCTGGAGAAAAAGGAGTTCTATTTAAGAAGTTTGGAGGAGGATTAGATAAAGAAAAAGTATATGGACAAGGTTTTCATGTAATAGCTCCTTGGAATGAAATGTTTGTTTATGATGTTAAGATACATGAGACATTTGAAAAAATGGAGGTATTATCAAAAAATGGTCTTTCAATTAAAATTGATTTATCATTTAGATATATGCCTGTTGAAGAAAAAATTGGATTTCTTCATGATGAGATTGGGAGAAATTATTTAGAACGTATTATAAAGCCTGAGATTAGATCAGTAACTAGAGAGGTTATTGGAAATTATCTACCAGAGGAACTATATTCTACAAAGAGAGAGGCTATTGAAGATGAAATTGAAGATCTCACTAGAGCTAAAGTTCAATCTAAATATTTAACTTTAGATGCGATATTAATTAGAGATGTTACTCTTCCTCAAACACTTAGAACTGCTATTGAACAGAAATTAAAACAAGAACAAGAATCATTAGAGTATGAATTTAAGATTGATAAAGCTAGAAAAGAGGCTGAGAGGAAAGAAATTGAAGCAAAAGGAATTTCAGAATTTCAAAAAATTATTACTAGAACAATTACTCCTCAACTGTTAAAGTGGAAAGGTATTGAGGCTACTCAAGAGATTTCAAAATCACCAAATGCAAAGGTTGTTGTCATTGGAAATGGTGATGGAGATCTTCCAATTATATTAGGAGGGCAATAAAATTTTGTAGTTTTACGTTAATGAATAAATAATATAAATAATAAAGTGAAAATGAAAAATATAATTTTAATGTTTCTAGTAGCAGCAATTCCTTTTATGTCTGTTGCTCAAAAGAGATCAAATAATAAGAGAAGTAATGCAAAGATGGGTGAAATGACTAAAAAGACACCTTCTGCTTATGAGTATATGATTGTTAAAGGAGTTGAATCTACTACTCCAGATGCAGAGAAGTTAATGGATCAAGGTGAGGTTACAGCTCGTGCTGGCGCTCCTGGAGATGTAAGAATGAAATCAATGATTAAGAGTAGATATAAACATTTTGTACGTTTTGATACAGGTAAAATTACTCCAGAGCAAATTGAATTAAATAAAATGGCTCGAGTAGTTACTCATATGTCTGATGCATTAAATGCTGCTTCAAAACTAGGTTGGGAGTTTATTAATGCCAGTCATACAAGTACTGATGAATTCGTTACTCATTATTATTATATGAGAAGAGCTAGAGAGAAAAAGTAAATTAATTATTTTAAATCTTTTAAAAGTCCAGGAATATATCTTGGACTTTTTTTATTCTTTAAATTCTTTACCTTCAATGATTACTTTACTTATTAGTTTTTCACTAAATGAGTAATGTAGATAATGGTAACTTGGGATTTTTTTTGTAATAAAAAGATTAGCCTTTTTACCAACTTTAATTGTTCCAAGTTCCTTATTTAATTGCATAGCATATGCTCCATTAATTGTTGTAGAATTTATTACTTGCTCAGCATTTAAACCAAGTTTTATACTTCCTAAAGATGCAATAAAATTCATATCTCCACTTGGAGATGATCCAGGGTTATAGTCACTAGCTAAGTTAAAAGGTATATTTCTTTTTATGAATTCTTGTGCTGGACTATAAGGTATACCCAGAAAGAATGAACAGGAGGGTAGTAGTGTTGCAATACAGTCTGAATTTTTAAATGCCTTAAAATCTTCTTCTCTCATTGTTTCTAAATGATCTACTGAAAGAGCATCATTATCAATACTAGCTTTTACACCACCAATACTGTTAAATTGATTTACATGTGTTTTTCCTCTTAATCCAAATTGCTTTCCAGCTTGAAGTAATTTTATAGTATCATCACTACTAAAATACCCAATTTCGCAGAATATGTCTATATAGTCAGCTAGTTTTTCTTCTACTATTTTAGGCAGCATCTTATTAATAACTGTCTCTAAGTATAACTTCTTATTATTTTTATATTCTTTTGGAACAGCATGAGCACCTAAAAAGGTAGATTTAATTGTTATTGGAGATTTATCTTTTAATTTTTTAATAACTCTTAGTATTTTAAGTTCAGATTCAAGATTTAATCCATATCCGCTTTTTATCTCTATTGCTCCTGTACCTAAATGAATAAGATTTTTTAATCTTATATATGATTCTTCAAAAAGTTTGTCTTCATCAATTTCTTGCATTTTTTTAGCAGAATTTAAAATTCCACCACCATTTTTAGCAATTTCTTGATAGCTTAAACCGTTGATTCTGTCATTAAATTCATTTTCTCTGCTCTCTGGAAACACTAAATGAGTATGACTATCACAATATGTAGGAAATACCATTCCTTCTTCAGCATCAATAATTGTAGTTTGGTTCCAGTCATTAATACCTTTCCATTCATTCATATTGCCAAAATTAGTTATAAGCCCATCTTCAATTTCAATATATGCATCATCTATTGTATTGATTGAATTCATTTGATTTCCAGCTTTGTATTTAATATCTTTTAATTCTGTTTGTACTAGCTTGGAAATATTTTTGATTACTATCTTCATAAGACACAAAATTACAAAATTAAGCCAAAACATTATTACTATATTTGCCTTCTATGAGTAATACATTTGGTAAAATATTTAAACTTACATCATTTGGAGAATCACATGGATTGGCTATAGGAGGAGTTATTGATGGTTGTCCTGCTGGAATAGATATAAATTTTGAATTTATTCAACAACAATTAGATAGAAGACGTCCTGGACAATCTATAATTACTACTTCTAGAGATGAAAAGGATAAAGTAGAATTCCTTTCAGGAATTTTTGAAGGCAAAACCTTAGGTACTCCAATAGGTTTTATAATTAAAAATCAAAATCAAAAGTCTAATGATTACATTGATATCAAAACTACTTTTCGTCCTTCTCATGCTGATTTTTCATATCAAAAGAAGTATGGTATTAGAGATTATAGAGGTGGTGGTAGATCGTCTGCAAGAGAAACAGCCTGTAGGGTAGTTGCTGGTGCTATTGCTCAGCAGTTATTATCTTTAAAGGGAGTTTCTATTAAAGCATACGTTTCTCAGGTTAAAGATATCAAAGTTGATAAGAGCTATTTGGATCTTGATTTGAGTAAAATTGATGATAATATTGTTAGATGTCCAGATTTGAATATTGCTAAGGATATGATTTCTTTAATAAATAAGGTTCGTAATGATGGAGACTCTTTAGGTGGTAAGATTACTGGAGTTGCTATAAATGTTCCTCCAGGATGGGGAGAGCCTATTTTTGATAAGTTACATGCTGATTTAGCAAAAGCTATGCTATCTATTAATGCTGTCAAGGGTTTTAGCTATGGTTTAAATGATATTGATATTTCCGAATGTCTTGGAAGTGAGGTAAATGATATTATAGAAAATTTGGATGGAAAAACAGAAACTAATAATTCAGGAGGTATTCAAGGTGGTATCTCAAATGGAAATGATATATATTTTAATGTTGTATTTAAGCCTGTTGCAACTATTATGAAAAAACAGCAGTCAGTTAATAATAATGGTGAAGTTATTATTATTGAACCTAAAGGCAGACATGACCCTTGTGTTGTCCCAAGAGCTGTTCCTATTGTTGAATCTATGACAGCTTTGGTCTTGGTAGATCATTATTTACGAAGTAAAACAAATAGAATATAATGAAAAAAATAGCACTACACTGGAAAATACTTATTGGTTTATTATTAGGAATAATCTGGGCGATACTCTCGAGTGTGTTTGGTTGGAGTGAATTTACTTTAAATTGGATTGATCCTTTTGGAACCATCTTTCTTAATCTACTTAAATTAGTTGCTGTTCCATTAGTTCTTTTCTCTATTATTAAAGGAGTTTCTAATTTAAGTGATATTTCTAAATTAGGACGATTAGGACCTAAAACCATATTTATATACGTTTTAACTACTTTGTTTGCTGTAACTATTGGTCTTAGCTTGGTTAATCTTATTAAACCTGGTAATAAAACAGATTTTAGTCAGAGAATGGATAATAGAATATCATATGAATTATGGGTAGAATCAAACCTTAATGTTAGTTATATGGATAGTACACGATTATTATCAGACACATCTCAGTTGACGCAAGATCGCGTTAGTGTTGTTCGGGAAATAATCTCTAATGCAGAAGAATTAAGCGTTGAAGATATAATTAGTGATAAACAAAATGAAGCTTTAAATAAAACAAAATCTTCACGGCCACTTCAATTTGTTGTGGAGATGGTTCCAGATAACATTTTTAAATCTTTAAATAGTAATGGACTAATGCTGCAAGTCATTTTCTTTGCAATTTTCTTTGGTATTGTTCTTCTACTCATTCCAAAAGATAAAGCTAAGCCAGTTATCACTTTAGTAGATGGATTGAATGAGGTTTTTTTAAAGATGGTTAATTTGATTATGAGAGCTGCACCATTTTTTGTATTTACTTTGTTAGCTGGAGTCATATCTAAAATGGCAGGAGATAGTCCAGCTAAGGTTCTTGAAATCTTTAAAGCTTTAGGATGGTATTCAATTGTAGTGATATTAGGACTTTTTATTATGGCCTTTATCTTCTACCCATTACTTATTAGATTATTTGTTCCAAATATTTCTTATACAGAGTTTTTTAAAAAAATAAGTCCTGCACAATTACTGGCATTTTCGACTAGTTCAAGCGTAGCTACACTTCCTGTCACGATGGATTGTGTGCAAGATAATCTTAAAGTCTCTAAAGAGATAACAAGCTTTGTTTTACCAATTGGAGCTACTGTGAATATGGATGGAACTAGCCTTTATCAAGCAGTTGCTGTTATTTTTTTAGCACAATTTCATATGGTAGATCTTTCTATTTCTCAACAATTAGTAATTGTTCTTACTGCAACTCTAGCATCTATTGGGGCAGCTGCTGTTCCAAGTGCTGGTTTGATAATGATGATTCTAGTTTTAGAATCTGTAGGTTTAAATCCAGCATGGATTGCAATTGTTTTCCCTATTGATCGTTTACTAGATATGTGCCGAACAGTTGTAAATGTTACTGGTGATGCTACTGTTGCAACAGTTATTGCTTCATCTGAAGGAAAATTAATGGAATTAGATACTAAAGATTAATGCGATTATTTTTTTTTGCAGCTCTGTTTTTAATTAGTAGTAGTCTGTATTCTCAAGATTGTAAGTTAAATTCTTTTAAAGATAGGAGAGATGCCAAGAAAATTGTAAGGCTCATTAATAATAAAGATTTTTCTCAAGCTAACCTATTATTAAGAAATGCTAGTGAACATCCTGTATTTAATTCTTTAAAATTAGAAATCCTATGGCTTGAAGGTAATTATACTCGAGCAAAGAAATTAGCTAATGATGTATTATATGTATGTGAAGAGGGGTTTCCTATTGTTTATTATATTCTAGGAGAAATTGCTTATATAGAAAAGGATTTTGTTCTTTCAGCAAATTATCTTCAAAAAAGCCTTGAATTAGGCTTAATTGGAGCATATTATGAAAATACTATTAAGTTTCTTCCTCTAGCTTTAGAGTTAGCTGAAATAATTAATAATCCTGTAAAATATAATCCAGAAATTATTACGGGTATTTCTACAGAATATGATGAATATCTCCCTGCTATTTCACCAGATCAAGATTTTACATTCTTTACAAGAAGATTTCTTAAGAAGGGAATTGATATTATAACACCTTCATATCAAGAGGAATTTGTTGTTAGTAATAAAACTGATGGTTTATTTAATGCTGGTGATCCTTTACCGTATCCATTTAATGTAGAAGATAATGAGGGTGGGGCTTGTATAAGTATTGATAATA
>JABGXK010000201.1 GCA_018675825.1 Flavobacteriales bacterium
AATAAATTATTTATTGTTTTCTCCCCAACTATATTTATCAAAAGTAAAACCGCTTAAGTCAAGAACTCTATCAATTACTGTAGCTGTAAGTTCTTCAAAGTTTTGAGGCTTGCTGTAAAAAGATGGAGTAGCAGGGCAGATAATTCCTCCAGCCTCAGTAATAGTTTTCATATTATTTATATGAATGAGACTGTATGGCGTTTCTCTAGCTACAAGAATTAGTTTTCTTCTTTCTTTTAATATTACATCAGCTGCTCTTGTTGTTAGATCATTTGATATTCCACTTGCTACCCTACCCATTGTCCCCATTGAACAAGGACAAATAATCATATTATTATACTTTGCTGAACCTGATGCAAATGGAGCTTCAAAATCCATTTTATCATAGAATGTGAATGGATAATTTTCATAACCATTATTATTTAGTTCTGTTCTCCAAACATATTTTGCATTATCTGACATAATAACCCCAACATTTTCAATTTGATTATTTAAAGTTTTTAGTTTGTCAAATAGTACTTTTGCATATATAGCTCCACTGGCTCCTGTAACTGCGATTATAAGCTTATGTTTTTTCATTTTAAAAGTGATATTGTAGTGTAAAGTTTAATGTTGTATTATATTTTCCTTTATTAAATCTATAAGTTTGTCCAGATGCATGCTCTGCAATAGGTAAAATAGAATTACTTGCTCTAGTGTTTAATGATATATTATTATTTATTTTATATGTGAATCCAATTAAAAAACCTAGATCAAAATTATCAAACTCAGTCTGGGTATTTAATTTCCCATATAAATCATGATAATAGCCGTTAATAAGCGCTGATGTATATATTCCGGACTCAATAAATATATTTTCTGATTGTCGGTACTTTATCAACAAAGGTACTTCAATATAATCAAGATAAATGTCTGCAATTAGATTATTTTTTTTGGTATTTGAACTTCCTTTTTGTATAAAAATCATTTCTAATTGTATTAATAATAATTGACTAACATCTCTATTAACAAAGCCTCCAAGTATTATTCCTGCTTTATGAAATCCTGCCAAATTATCACCAGATACTTGAGTGGTACTTACTCCTAGATTAAATCCAGCGTTAAATTCTTGGCTATAAGTATTACCAGAAATTAACCAAATAAAAAAAATGATAATTGGAATTTTTTTCTTCATTACCTCAAACTTACTCCAACACCTATTGTTGTTACAGGATATTCACTAAAAGTATAGTTTGCTTGTAGAGCCAATACTGCTAATGTAAATCTTAGACCGAGATTAGCTCTTATTTCATTTTTAGATTCAAATGTCATTGAAACTGGTAAATCAAAATTAAGGTCTCCAATATTAAAAGAATCTAAATTGCTTAAATTTTCTCCTGCAGAAAATGTAGTTGTAGCTGAATTATATCCAACACTAGCATATCCTGTCAGAATTAATATATTTCTAGATACTATTAAATTAATATTCATAGCCCTCACATCAATATTTACAGCTTGATCTATAATATTGATTTTAGTATTTAATTGAGTGTATCCTCCTTGTAGGGATAGGCTAAGAGGAATTGCATCTCCAATTATTGGTATCCATTGAAGAATATCGTGTTTAAAACCAAGCCCCCACATACTAATTTCTCCTTTACCTATAAAACCTCCATTGTATTTATAGTTAGGCACATATCTTCCATTTATTTCTGTTTTCTTAAATATACCTACTCCAAAATTTAGAGTTGGTATTGGAAGAAAAGACATCCCTGATTTTTGAGTAGGCATCGTGAATTGCTCTCCTTCATATTCTATTGTAGCCCCATTACCTTTACCTATAATTGTTGGCGAGAGCTGATCAGTAGAAGAAAAATTTTCTATTGAGTTTGGATTAAAGTTTTTTTTTGACCCAGGAATATTTAAAACATTTAAGGTAATAGTGGCATCAAACCCTCCAAATCTATGTGGTCTAGCTGTATTATACCAGCCGTTATTTAGAGTTGCCCCTAAACTCTCCCCAAGTGGTGTTAAGTACTCATGTAAAAATGCTTTAGCATCAACTGTATTTTGCATGTTAATTTGACTAAATACTGTTTGATTTAATAATAATATAAATATTATAGTCAGTATTCTAGGCATGCTTTTATTGTGCTATAAGTGACGTTTGTTTAACTTGTAATATTTCATAATTTGAAATATCATAGATATAAGCAATCACATTCATATTTGTACTTTCCCAATCACCAGCATTTCCATTGCCTTGTACTAGTACATCTTGTGAGTGTTGTATGTTTTCATTTTCAAGATCAGTAAGATTTATTGAATATGAATGTTCAAAAATATCTCCATCATCAATATAGCTACCTCCTACTGATAAATTGTCACCCCAGACAGGAGTCAAAATTGTTCTAAGAACATGTTTATGTATATACGTATCATCATCTATATCTCCATCTTTTTGCCAGTTTGTTATCTGATCTTCTGCAAGGCAAACAACTATTTTATAATTTCCAGTTAAAGAAGTAAGTGCTTCAGTTGTAATATTAATATCTCCAGTATTTCCAATAAATGTAGAATTGATAGTGATTCCTAATTGCACTTCTTTGTTTAATTCATCACCAACTATTGTGAGCCACTGACCATAGTCTTTTCTATGATTCTCACTACTGTAATCTATTCTATTAACCATTCCTTTTGGTAATCCATTCTGACTAACTTGAAAGTGATTGTCAAGTTCTTCACCTTTATTAGTTCTAAAATCATATATAAATTTTTGATCTGGATTAACAGATATATCTGTAGGGTATGGTCTTCCAAATGTTGTTCCTACATGTAATGCTAAACCTATTATACGAGATCCGTAAAAATCATGTATAGCATCTAGTTCTCTAGCTGCATCTGGACAGTTTTTACATAAATGCCCAGTAAAATCTTCAATCAATATATTTTTTACAAATTGATTAGTTGTTGTATCAACTGGCACTATTACATCATTCATATAAGGTCCTTCTATTACTTCACATGAAGTTATTAATGTAATAATAAATGTTATATAGAGTAATCTTTTCATAATTAAAAGCTTGATGTTATACTTAGGTTTAGTCCATTTGATGACGGTACAAGTTTACAAACTCCACCAACACAAAAGATACCTTCTCTTTTCTTCCCGTATCCAATTTCAAATCTAGTAGACCCTTTAAGAAATCCAAAATTAAGATTCATATAATGTAATCTTTTGCTTTCATTTTCATGACCATAGTTATACATATCTTGAACTGCGAAGAACCAATTAGGGGATATTGTATACTCAGCTGCTGCCATCACCCAGTCTCCTTCCTGTTCGCTGGTTGCGATTTCATCTTTTTTAGCGAACAAAGCTTGAGTTTCAACTCTTATGGTATGTCCTTTTTTAATCTTATAGCTTAAATCAAATACTGCAATAGTTGAAGTAAGGGTTCCGTATTCTCCAGGGGTTTTTCCTTCAAGAAAATCCTTATTATATTTCTGATGAGCAAGTACAGCGTTATATTTTACTTTCTTATTTACCTTTTTACTAATCTCAAGATTTATATCTGAAAAATAAAGCTCTTCATCAAAGCTAAAAAGTTTTGGTGTATGATTGGTATTATCATTGAGTATTGAATAACCACCTTCTAAACCATTAATTTTTGAAATATTAAGATTTAGTTTTGTCCCGTATTTACCACCTAATAATGTTCCTTTATTTATTTTGTAGTAAACATCTAACTGCACTCCTAATTCTCCCATAGCCTGAGTTGCACATGGATATATTGCTAATAAAGTGTATGCATGAGGCTTACTTAACGTTGGGATATAGTTCATTATATATGCCTTACCTGTTCTTTCTCTCTCAGAGAGTAAAAGCATATTATCCGCTCTGTGTATCTCACCAGTTATCCCAAATCCTCTTTGTGAATAGGTAATACTATTAGTAAATGCACTTCCATTAGCATAGTTCATTTCATTTTCTTGTAATGAATTTATAGGATCATTTATTTTATATGCAAATTCACCAAAATAATTCCATCCACCATTTAAGATGTTTAATCTTCCTGCATAAGCACCAACATTTTGAGGAAGCGTAAATTTAGGGTTTGCTCTTTTTTCATATCTACTTATAAAACTACCTCCTATAATATACTTAGTTCTGCTTTCAAGGCTAAATGTTTCATTAACGTCTAGTTCCGCGTCTATTCCTCTAAAGATACCTTCAGCATATGTGAAGTATGTTCTGCTCTTCCCAATAAAACTCTTAATTCTTAGACCATTAAATAGTTTATATTTAAGTCTAATTCCATCCATTGAATTATCTATTCCAAGACCTTTTTCTTCATAACTTCTAAATATAAGTCCACTACCGAACTGCTCGTAAAAATTTCCGGCTGTTATTTCTAATCCATCTATAGAGTA
>JABGXK010000202.1 GCA_018675825.1 Flavobacteriales bacterium
AAAGAAATAAGAGATTTTTTACAAGCAATACATTCTGAATTTGTCCTATACTGCTTTTTACCACAGAACCTACAAAACTTTGTTTCAATACTATTTTCATATTCTCCTAAATATTGCGATTCACTTTCATATTTATAAGTTATACAATTCCAACAAACATCAAAATTAGGCTCGTTCTGTTCCTTACACACTAAACAAATCCATTTTTCAATAGAATACAACTGAGAATCTATGCTTTTTTTTGATGAAAGATTATCAATAATAATATTATAGGCTGTTTTAACCTTTTCATGTTCTGTTTGAAAGAAATCTTTTAATTCAAGTGATTGATGATCTGGATCAAACTCATCTAACAATAAATTATATTTTTCATTAATTTTTTCTAATGTAGAATCTTTAGGTAACTGTAGAACAGAATAAGAATTATCAAGACCATCAAAATTATCAATTACAGTTTTTTTGTCTATATTATGACCTGATTTTATACTATTAGTTTTATTAAAATTTAATAATATATTTTTATACGCATCTTTTATCTTTACCTGCTCTGATATAAATAGATCATTAAGATTTTTATCTGATTGTTTAGAAGGATCAAATTGATTTAATAATTCATCATACTTATTTTCAATATCCTCTAAACTTGCATCAGTTTTTAAACCTAAAATTTTATAATATAAATCCATAAAGATCTAATCTAATAACACTCAGCAATACTACTCTTATAATTTGTATCTTTTCTTTTCTTATTATATTCATCTAATAAAAAAGGGTAATCAGTATATGAGTTCCTTTCTTCATTTATTCTATCTACTAAACTCTGATCAGATATTACACCATCAGAATAGTGAAAATCATCTATCAAAGAAAACAGATTATATAAATCTAAATTTTTATCACAATATGAATCTAAAAGAATAATTAGAGAAGAAACTTTCGTTTGTTGCCAAGTAATTTTTTTATTTTTAAGATTCTTTAAAATATTTATTTGAGATTTAACCTGTAAATCATTAAATTTTCTTGAAAGTACGACCTGTGCTTGAGAAATCTTTTGATTTAAATAAATATAATCATCTAAATTAGATATATATTTTGAATCAACTTTGTATAATAGTGCTCTCATTTTAATTATTTCAAGTATCTCTACAGAGATCATGCCTTCATTCTTAAATATATATGATATCTCTGATATAAGATTTTCTTTTTCAATTTCGCTTTGTTTAGATAAGTTTTTAATATTAGTTTCTAATCTCACTATATTTTGATCATTCTTGTTAATTGATTCTTCCAATATTAAGATTCTTTTTAAGAATTTATCATTTTGATCTTTTAAAAGTTGTAGTTTAGAATTACTAGATGAATTCTTTAAAGTTTGATATTTTTCTTTCCATTTATTTTTCTCAGATTCAATTTTTTTAAAATCTGAAATCTGTTTACCTAAAATTTCATTATAAATTAAATCTAATTTCTGACTAGTTAATTCTAAATCATTATATCCTTTTTTAAAAGTATTAATTGTATCTGTAATTTCTGAAAAAAGATCAATACACGATAAAGATATAAGTACTATAAGTAATGTTCTTTTCATAAAAATAATTATAATAAATTGTTATTTAATTGTAAAGATTTAAAGAACATATGTACTTTTCCATCTCTAAATCTTCTCATATTTTTTAATACTTGGATATTTATCATAATTCCATTAGAGATTTACATTTAAGTTCAATTTCACATCTAATACAACCACATTTATTATATTCAGCTACCTTTCTATTTATATCCTTATTAAGATTAGATATTCTTCTTTCATTAAGATGCTTATTCTGAACAAAATAATCTAGCTTTAATTGCGCGAGCTCCCAATTGTATGTTTTAACATCACATAGATCTACAGTATCTTTATCAGCTTGTAATTGAACTAACTCTGCATTTTTAAGAACTATTAATGTATCAACCTTATAACTAAACTTATCCTGCTGTCTATTTTTTTCCCTTTTCTTTAGTCTTAAATCTTCTATCATAACTTTATCAAAATACCAATCATATGGTAAATATTTACTTTTTATATAAGATTTCACATTTGTCTGATCCCATCTATTTTCATATGACCATATTTTATATTTAACATTAATATCATTAAAATCAGCTAATTTACTATCGCAATCTAAAATAATTTTTTCTAAATTCTCACACTTCATTAAATCATAAGCATTGCCAGGTTTTTGAAAATCAATTAATTGTGTCTTTAAATCATCAAACTCTACTTTCACTAAATCAAAATTATTTTTTAATAAATTATTAACTTTCACATTATAAGAATTTATATTATCAAGTTCATTAAACCAATATTGTGCCTTAGAAATTTCTGTATTTATATTATTCGTTTTATACAATTTCAAAACTTCATTTTTAAGTATAGATGCTGATTTAAAGCAATTTGCAACTTCAATAATTGTTGCTTTTTTTAACACTGACATATAAGCCATTTCTAAATTTTCTAAAGCGTCCCTCTCTTGTTTAGAGCCTTTTTTAGCAATTGATTTAAATGAAATATTAATCTTAGCTTTTAAAAAATTATAATCATCTATGTTCCAAGCAGATATTTTTAAAGAATCAATATCTAATTGTAATAAATTTATTAATTCATCACTAATACATGAAGAATCATCTATACTAGCTAATGGATTATAGTTTAATGCAGTAAAATCTGTACATCCAGAAACATCTTTCTTAAAGAAATCAAATATTGAAGACTTAAAGAGAAGCCCAAATATAACTAACGATACAAATACTAATAGAATTTTTGTTCTCATATTACTTGTATTATTCTCCAATAGTCCATTTCTCATTAATAATCTTTATGATAGGTTTTTCTAGATTACTTATGCATTTAAGACAGCCACATTTTTTATATTCTGATATTTTACCGTTCATTCTCAACAGAATTTTAGAAATTTTAGTTTGATTGATAATTGATTCTTTTCCAGCCAAATTATCTAATGTTTTTTCTTGACCTTTCCAGTTAAAAATTTTAATAGTACAAGCACGTGCCCTCTCAAATTCATCTTTAAGTTTCATTCTCTCTTGCTCATCTTCAAGATCTTCTAATGTTTTTTTAACTTCCTTTTTAACTTCCTTTTTAACTTCCTTTTTAACTTCCTTTTTAACTTCCTTTTTAACTTCCTTTTTAACTTCCTTTTTAACTTCCTTTTTAACTTCCTTTTTAACTTC
>JABGXK010000203.1 GCA_018675825.1 Flavobacteriales bacterium
CCTTCTTTATCTTTTATAACGTCTGCAAAACGAAATGAATTTTCAAAAAGTCTTCTTGTTCCAAACTTATATTGAACTGTTAATCCTGGTTGTAAAAACGGACTTCTTGTTTTCATACTAATAACACCATTAAAAGCACTTGGTCCGTAGTAAGCAGAGCTTGCGCCTTGAATTATTTCAACTTTCATTATATCAAGCTCAGATGCTCCAAGGAAGTTCCCTAATGAGAAGTTAAGACCTGGAGCTTGATTATCTACACCATCTATTATTTGTAATGATCTCACTGGAGAGGTACTATTAAAACCTCTAGTGTTTATTACCTTAAAACCTAAACTAGCAGAAGAAATATCTACACCTTTTAAAGACCCTAATGCATCATAGAAGTTTGCTGAGGGAGTAGATTTAATAGCCATTATATCTAGCGCCTCTATAGTTAATGCTGCTTCCTTTTGTTTTTGAGTAATTCTATTATCTACAACTTTAACTTCTTTAAGCTTTTTCGTGTTTGGGAATAATTTTATTTGTAAACCTATATCATCTTCTATAGTAATACTTTTATCTTCATATCCAAGATACGAGATTATTATTTCTATTGGTAGATCTTTGTTAGTTAAAATTGTAAATTTTCCTTCATAATTTGTAGATGTTCCATTATTCTCTCCTTGAATAATTATGTTAGCGCCAATTAAAGTTTCATTTGTTTGGCCATCATAAATTATGCCGCTAATATTGGTTTGCCCAAATCCTATTTTTGTAATAAAAAGTAGTAGTAAAATTCTATACATTAGAATTATTTAAATAAGTTCGCAATTTACTATTTTTAATGATATGAAATATTCAATATTTAATAATGAGATTGTTAAATCTAATGAGATTGTGTTATCTGAAACAAATCGAGGTTTTTTATACGGTGATGGATTCTTTGAATCAATTAAGTTCTTTGACTCATGCTTATTTAACTTTAAAAACCATTTTGAAAGAATCATTTTTTCTTCAAGTTTATTATTTCTAGAATTTGATCTTTCAATATTAGCTCTTGAAAATTTGATATTAAAAATCATTAATTTAAATAAAATTAATAATGGTACTGTTAAAGTAATAGTTTATAGAGATTCATCTGGAAAATATCTACCAAATATAAATAAATCATCATTTCATATTATTACATATAATGATAGTAATACTTTATTTACTCTTAATAATGAACCATTAAAAATTGATTTATATAAAGATAACTTTAAAGCAGCTACATCTCTTTCAAATATTAAATCACTTAATTCTCTTTTATATATTCTAGCATCTATTTATGCTAAAAACAATAATTTTGATGATGTTTTGATTATTAATTCTAATAATAAAATAATTGAGAGTACAAATTCAAATTTATTTTTATTTTTAGATGATGTTATTTATACCTCTCCATTATCTGATGGTTGTGTCGATGGAACAATGAGAAGATTAATTTTAGATATATTAGAGAAAAAATATAAAGTATCTATTAAATCAATCTCTGAATCTCAAGTTTTAGATTCTAGTGAAATTTTTCTAACAAATTCTATTTCAGGAGTAAGATGGGTGGGTTCATACAGAAATTATAATAAAAATAATAGAAGTGTTTCGTCATACTTGATTGATTCATTAAACGCCTTAATTTAGGCTAGGGTTTTTAGGTAAGTTTGACCAAATTGCATATTTCTTATCCATTTTTCTTAATATTTCTCCCCATAGGTTTTCATTAGAATACCTTAAGCATAGTTCTTTATTTGCCTTATTAATAATCCAGCTTTCTTCTTTAATTTCTTCCTCTAATTGATTAGACTCCCATCCAGTATATCCAGCAAAAAATCGTATATTTTTTTTGGATATTTCTTTGGCTTCTATTAAATTCTTTACTACATCAAAGTCTCCTCCAAAATATAATCCATCTACGATTTTTATTGATTCCGGTATTTTTTTTCCTATATTATGAATGTAATGTATTGAGTTTTTTGCTACCGGACCTCCAATATATACTGGAAAATTAGATGCTGGAATTTCAGAAATAATCTCATGTAATTTTATCTTCGAGGGTTTGTTAATTACCAATCCAATTGACTCTTCATAATTATGGTGAGTAATGAGAATAATTCCTTTAAAGAAAGTATCATCTAGCATTGTAGGATGTGAAATTAACAAACTTCCATTTTCGATATTTTGCATAAATAAGAATATATTTGTTTTAATTATTGTGCTAATTTAAAATTTGTATATGTCTAATCCAAAAAAGAATATTAAAAATATTAGAGTTGACTATAATAAATCTAATATTGATTATAATCTGATGCCTTATTCTCCATTTAAATTATTTAAATTATGGCTTGATGAGGCTATATTAATTGATAATGAAAATGCTAATGCATTTGTTTTGTCTACAGTTTCTAGTAAAGCTTTACCTTCTTCAAGAGTAGTGCTTTTAAGAGGTTTAGATAATAATGGTTTAACTTTTTTTACTAATTATAATAGTAGTAAATCATTAAATATTGATTTTAACAATAATGTTTCTATGAATTTTTTCTGGCCTCAACTTGAAAAACAAGTTCGTATATTAGGTTGTGCTATTAAAATTTCATCTGATGAATCTGATATGTATTTTAATTCAAGACCTAAGCAAAGTCAGCTAGGGGCTTTGTTAAGTAATCAATCAACTGAAATTCCTCTAAATCATGATTACACTAATCATTTAACTAAACTTGAAGCAGAACATAAGAATAAAGAAGTAATTAGACCCAAGTATTGGGGAGGGTATATAGTTAAGCCAGAATATTTTGAATTTTGGCAGGGGAGGCCTTCACGTTTACATGATAGACTTTGCTATTCATATAAAAATGATTCTTGGCTTAAGACTCGAAAGTCTCCTTAGATTATTTATCTTATTATATCAGATGAATTAATATTATTACCTAGAAGAAATTGTTTGATATTCATTGCTTTTTTTCCTTCCATTTGTAGATAATCTAAAGATAATGCTTGTTGACCACAATTAATATTTAGAAAGTTTTTATTATCAGTATCTATAATTACATTTTTATTAATTACATCGGTAATATGAGATTTTTGAATTTTAACTCGTTTAAATTCAGTATTAATTTTAATTTCAAACCAGGCACACGGACAAATAGATACATCTTTTAAAAGAATTTCATCATCAATATATGATGAAAGACCTCTAATTTTATTATGAATATTTTTTATAGAATCTTTCCAATTTATTTTGCTTAAATCTTTATGAATTTTCGGTGCATATTTATGATTTTTTTCTTCATTCTGTTGTACCGAGGTAATTTTGTTTTTTGAAATTTTTTCTAGAGTCTGAATAATAATTTTTGTACCAATAACTACTAGCTTTTCATGAAGTTGTGCAGCAGTTATATGATCACTAAGCTCTATTTTTTCTTGTAATAATATATTACCCTTATCTATTTCATTGTTTATATAAAAGCTGGTAACTCCAGTTTTTTTTTCACCATTTATAAGAACCCAGTTTATTGGTGCTGCACCTCTGTAGTTTGGAAGATAAGACGTATGAATATTAATAGTTCCTAGTTTTGGGATACTCCATGCTAATTCTGGAAGCATTCTAAATGCTATGACAACATAAAGATCTGCATTTAGTTTTTTAAGTTGATTAATGAAATTAGGATCTTTTAGATTTTTTGGTTGTATAACTGGTATTTTTAATTCTTGTGCAGTTAACTTAACAGAAGGGCTTGTATATTTCTTTCCTCTTCCTTTCTGACTATCTTCTGCAGTAACAATAGATAGTACTTTATGTTCTTTATATATTGACTTAAGAATTTCACTGGCAAAGTTGGGTGTTCCAAAAAAAATTATTTTCATACTGTAAAATTACTATTAAGTATTATTTATTTTTTATTAATGATATATTTATTTCCAAACTTATAAATCATGTCATTTTCAAAAAGATAATTTATTACATCTATAATATCTTCTTTTTTTTGGTTATGAATTTTATCTGTAATTTCTTCAATATCACATTCTTTTTTCTCTAGTAATTGTATAATTTGAATAGATAGTTCATTAAAACCTTTTTCTTTAATTTCTTGTTTATTTTTTCTTACACAAAAATCGCATATTCCACATCTTTCTATTTTTTTCTCCCCAAAATATTCTAAAAGTATATTGCTTCTACATCTTTGTTTTTCTTTAATATATTGAATAACCTTTTCAAGTTTTTCTTTAGCATTTGATTTGTTAAACTTTATTTGTTTTTCATTTATATTTAATTTTTCGGAATCTTTTCTGTGTTGCAGAAACCTAAGTTGTACACCATTGTTTTTTTGACGATACTTAATGATTCCATGCTCTTCTAGTTTAATGAGGATTTTTTTAATTAATTGCTTATCATTATTGATTTGACTTTGAAGATAATCTTCATCTATATTTACATAGTTACTAAAGATGTTATTGTACTTTCTTAATAATAATTTTATTATTTTTTCAAAATGACTATTTGAAATTTGAAATTTATATAATTCTGCATTACTAATAATAATTTTAATTTTTGAAGATATATATTGTGTATCTGTTAGCTTAATGAGCTCTTCATTTTCTAAATATTGAATAGCACTATAAGTACTTATTATATTGAATTCATATCTTTTACAAAAATCTTTAATATTGAAGTCATAATCTTCATCAGAAAGTGTATCTATAGCTACCTGTAAATAATCGCAAATTTTTTGATATACATCCTGTATTTCTTTTAGACTAGGATATCTATTTTGTAATCTTTTATAATTATCACTTATATCATCTTTACTTATTAAAAGAAATGAATAAGCAGTATTTCCATCTCTACCAGCTCTTCCTGATTCTTGAAAGTAGGATTCTATATTTATAGGTATTTGCATATGTACAATCATTCTTACATCTGTTTTGTTTATACCTAGTCCAAATGCACTTGTTGCTACAATAACCCTAGTTAAATTATTTGTCCATGTCTCTTGTGTTTTTGTTCTTTTACTTATATCTATTCCTGCATGATATGCACTTGCAGATATCGAGCGTTGATTCAAGTATAGACTGATTTTTGTACTCTCTTTCCTTGATCCAACATATACAATAACAGAGCTTTTTATTTTTCTTAATAATTTAAGTAACATCTTATACTTATCATTACACTCAACAACTACGTATGATAGATTTTTTCTATAGAAGGATGATTGTATTAGATTCTTTTCATTAAAATTAAGATTTTTTTGTATGTCTCTTATTACATCTTTATTAGCGGTTGCCGTTAATGCCAATACTGGAGTATTTGTTTTAACCTCTCTTATCTCTTTAATTAAGCGATATGATGGCCTAAAATTATGTCCCCATTCTGATATACAATGAGCCTCATCAATTGCAATCAGATTAACATTCATATCTTTAATCTTATCTTTTATTACTTGATCTCTAAGTTTTTCTGGTGAAAGATATAAGAATTTAAATCCACCATATATACAATTGGTTAAAGCTGTCTCAATCTGATTTTTATTCATAACTGAGGATATAGCAATAGATTTTATTCCTTTAGATTTTAGATATCTAGTTTGTTCTTCCATTAATGATATTAATGGTGATATCACTATACAAATTCCTTCTTGTAGAATTGCTGGCACCTGAAAACATATTGACTTCCCTCCACCAGTTGGAAGTAATGCTAAGGTATCCTTCTTATTAATAATTGAATTTATTACTTCTTCTTGTTTTAATCTAAATGAAGTATATCCCCAATATTTTTTTAGAATATCAATTGCATCCATATTATACGAATATAAGTATAATTAATTACACTTCAAATCATTAAAATTTTTTAAATTAAACTACTCTTGTGAGGCTAAAAATCTTTCTGCATCTAGTGCAGCCATACAACCTGTTCCTGCAGATGTAACTGCTTGTCTATAGACATGATCAGCAACATCTCCTGCTGCAAATACTCCATCTATTTTTGTTTTTGATGTTCCAGCTTCTATTATTAGATATCCATTATCATCCATATCAAGTTGACCTTTAAATAAACTTGTATTAGGTGTATGTCCAATTGCAACAAAAAATCCTTTAGCTGGTATAATGGTTTCTTCTCCTGTAATATTATTTACAGCAGTTACTCCTTCTACACCAATCTCGCCAGGCTCACCATTTATACTTTTTGTTTCATGGTTAAACATAACCTCTAGATTACTTGTATTAAAGACTCTTTTCTGCATTGCTTTAGA
>JABGXK010000204.1 GCA_018675825.1 Flavobacteriales bacterium
CTCTGGCCTTTAACTTTTTAAGGAGAAATAAAATGGTATCAACCGCAACAATAAAGTTTTCAAGACAAGAAATAGAACAATTAATTAAATCTATTGTATTACGATTAAAAGTAGGTACTACTTTCGGAATAGATAAAGAAGAAGAGTCTTATAATAGATTAAAAAAAGACTTGACAAAAATAAAAGAACAATTAACGAAAGGAGAACAAGAAGTAAACGGACATGTTACTAAAGAGGAATTTTATGGTGATGTCTGCGAAAATTGTGAATAAATATGCTATTTAAATATATAAAGGAAGTAGAAATGCCAAATTTAAATCATTGTATAGAATGTGATAAGCCAGGAGCATTAACAGATGGATTATGTAATAATTGCTATAGTAAACATGAATCTAATTATGATTCTGTTACAAAAGCAATAAATAATAATGTAGATGAACTTACTAATTTTATTAAATCAACACCAGAATATAAGATAGGTAAAAAAATACTTGAAGGTGATATAGATGGTGATGTTACTACAGCAGATAAGTATAATAAAGAGTGGTTAGATGAAAAGTAAAAAATATAATGAATATTTAGAAACATATAATTGGAGAAATCAAAAAACACAAGGATGGCCTTATAGTTCAGATGCTCCACAAAATAAAAAATGGAAAAAAGATAGGTCAAAACTTTTTAAAGAAGGAGGAAATGGATGGTGGATGTTAAAAGGTACTCCAGAATATAAAAAACATTTAGAAAGAATAAAGAATGAAATGCCCTAATTGTGGACAAGTAATAAACTTTAATAAAACATATTCTGATTATGAAATAACTGCTATGATGAATGGTAAAAGTAAAAATATAAAAGATTTACTAAAAGATACAATAAGAAAAATAAGAAACTCATTACCTTCTAATGATAATAAAAATATTATTAGTAATTTTATTGTTAACGCAATAATGTATGATTATAAAATATTAGATATGGCAATAACAAATTATATGAAAAATGCATATCTATATCAAGGTAAGGGATTTAAATATTTATTAAAAATAATTGATACCTTTGATAAAGATAGAGATAAAATCTTTGAATACGAAAAGAAAAGGTACGGAACTAGCCCACCTGTAGTAATATGGGATGGAACAATGGAGGAAACAAATGCCTAAAAAGATAAATGTAACTAATATTAAAGTTAAAAAAACAAGTCTTGATTTAGATACTGATATAATTAATAATAGAAAAGAAGCTCTTGACTTGATAGGAAAATTAACAGAAATAGTATTAGCACAAGGTAAAGTAATTGATAAAATAAAAGGAAGAATGGGAATTTAGTGAACAACCCTACTTTAAAAGAGAAGGTAGATATTGTAGCAAATTGGATTATAGAAGAGTGCGATGAGCCAATAAAAGAAGTAGAATGGCTACTTAAAAAGGTGTTCGTAGAGCAAGTAAAATGGATAGATGTTTCAAACGAAGAGACAATGATACTGACAGATGCAAAAATCCAAACGTTCAACGAAGATATTAATGAGCTATATGGTAATTTATTTAAAGGAGAACTGACTGAGAAACCAATTAAAATAGTGAGGTGGCGTGATGGCAAGTAACGTAAGTAAAAGAGAGTCAAGAAACGATTTTTCCATATATGGTGTATTTAGATTTACTGCATACATAATATGTTCATTTGCTCTTTATTCTGGTAATTTAGAAATTGCTGGATTAGCATTTGGATTTGGAGCAAGTCTTGGATTTATAAGAAGAATATCAAGGATATGGGAATAAAAAAAGGAGAACAAAATGGAATTAAAACATACAACATTTCCAGTAGAGGAAATACCAGCTGTTGGACAATTGTTTGGAGAAGGAATTAAAGAACAAACTGGATATAAGTTTATAGTAAGAAAAGATACTGGTAATGTACTTAGTTGTGTAACAGATAAATATAAAGTTGTACAGAATCAATCAGTTATTGAAGCAGCTGAACCAGTATTAAAAGAAACTGGGGCAATATTAACTGAAGCAGAATCATTTAGTAATGGAGCAAGAAGCACATGGACTTGGAAAATACCAGATATTAAAGTTAAAATTGATAAAAAAGACCATGTTAACCCAACTATAACATTAAAGAATAGTTATGATGGTAGTGTTCAACTTCATATTCTAGCAGGTGCATTTAGATTAATATGCTCTAATGGATTAGTTGTTGGAACAACAATAAGTAATAAGGTTAATAAACATTCAGTTTATAATTTGAATTTAGATAAAATAGAAGAATCTGTCAAAGATACAGTTAATTCTATACAAGGTGTATTTTCAAAAGACTTCCCAAAACTTGTAGAAACTAAAGTAAAACCGAAGCATATTCAAAATTTAATTAAAATGTTTCCAGATTTTACAATAGAAAGATTAACTGAGTATCTACTAGCACATAAAATACATACATATTGGGATTTACTTAATGCTGCAACTTGGGTATCAACTCATGTTATGAAAAGAAACTACGAGACTACACATAAACTAGAATCAAGAATCTACCCTTCTATTACCAAATGGGCAAGCCAAGTCGCTAAATCATGACCTCGGTGCAGTTTTACGACTGCCCTGTAGTGATACCTTATTATGGAGGCAAGTTTAGTTTGAGCAGAGAGCTCGTTCCAATGCTTGCCTCACATGAAAGATACTTTGAAGTATTCGCAGGAGGTCTTAGTATGTTTTTTAGAAAACCAAAAGCTGATTATAATATTGTTAATGATATAGATAATGACATAGTTAATCTATATACTTGTGTAATCAAAGATTATAAAAAATTAATTGATACCTTATACTGGCTTCCTAAGAGCAGAGCAATATTTGATGATGCAAAATCTACTATAAAAGCTAGTAAAGAAATAAAGATACCAGATGTGCAAAGAGCAGCTGAATATTTTTATTGTATTCGTAATGGATTTAATAAAATACCTACTGGAACTTTTTCAAAAATATCACATTGGGATACAACAGAGATAATAGAGAATTTAAAATACTCTAGAACGTTTTTTGATGAAACAACAATAGAGAATTTAGATTTTAGAAATCTTGTTGTTAAGTATAAACCAAAAAAAGGAGATATGTGGTATCTAGACCCACCATATATAATAGCAACAGAACGTGGTGATTATTATATGGCAGACTTTAAAGAAGATGAACACGAAGATTTAAGAGAATGTGTTGATTATATAGATAGAGCTGGTGGGAAGTTTATGGTGAGTTATGATGATAGAGATGTGATAAGAGAGATGTATTCAGATTACAACATATATGAAATAGAAACACAATATGCTGGAAGACTTGCTGAAGATGTAAAGTATTTTACTGAATTAGTAATAACAAATTATGATGCAAAACCACAAATAGAAATGTTTTAGAAAGGAACTATATGAAAGAACAACCAAAAAGCTATGAAGCAGAAGAATCATTATTAGGTGCAATATTACTTGAAGGTAAATCAATATATGAAAAAGTATCGCCTTGGATTAGAGTGAATGATGCTTTTTATCATCCTGATAATAAAATGATATGGAATGTAATAAAAACTCTTTATAAAGAAAATGTAGCTATTGATGTAGTAACTGTTATGGAAAAAAGTAAAGCTATGTATAATGGAGATAATAATTTAACTGCATTTTACCTGACGGGATTACCTGAAAGAGTTCCTACTACTGCTAATGTAGAAGAATATGCTAGAATTATATGGGAGAAGTATATACAACGTGAAACTGCTAAGAGTGCTAATAGATTATATAATCTTAGTTTTGATGAAACAGAAAATGTACAAACTATACTAGATGAACATACTAGATTAGTAGAAGAACTTAAAGAGATACAACCTTCAAGAGTAAAAACAATTGAAGATATTGTTGATGAAGCTAAAATTAACATTAAAGAAGGTGGCAACTTAATACCATTTGGAATGGATGTACTAGATTACCCCGCAGGGGGAATGACTAGAAAAGAAATTACTGTATTAGGTGGCAGACCAGGTCATGGTAAAACTACTTTAATGATTAATGTAATGAAAAGCTTAATAGAACAAGGACTTAATGTAATGTTATTTAATCGTGAAATGAGTAATACAGAAATGA
>JABGXK010000205.1 GCA_018675825.1 Flavobacteriales bacterium
ACCAGGACCAACAGACACATTCATTCTTCTAGCTTGTGCAATAAAATCTTGTACAATTAAGAAATATCCAGGATATCCAGATTTTTCTATAGTATTAAGTTCAAAATCTATTCTTTCTTTAATCTCATCACTAATCTCGATATATCTTTCTTTAGCTCCTTCGTAAGTCAAATATTTTAAATACTTATTCTCTCCTCTCTTTCCATCATCATTTTCATCATTTTTATCATGAAACTTATTAGGTATATCAAAAGCTGGAAGCAATACATCTGTTGATAATTTATATATATCAATTTTATCTATAAGACCTTCAATATTTTCAATAGCATCTGGAATATCAGAAAACAAATCATGCATGTCTTTTGATGATTTAAAATAAAATTCATCATTTAAAAAACCATGTCTAAAACCTCTTCCCTTACCAATTGGTGTTGATTGTTGTTCTCCATCTTTTACGCATAGAAGAATATCATGAGAATATGAATCTTCCTTATTAATGTAATATACATTATTAGAAGCTAATATTTTAACATCATACTTTTTAGCTAAAGCAATAAGAATTTTATTTACATGATCTTCATCCTCAAGTCCATGTCTATTTATTTCAACATAAAAGTCATCACCAAAATTATCATACCACCATTTAAACTCATCCTCAGCCTGAGATTCACCAACATTTAATATTAGATTAGATATACTCCCATATAAACTACCACTTAAGACAATTAGACCCTTTTTATATTTTAATATCAAATCTTTATCAACTCTAGGGATATAATAAAAACCTTCAACGTATCCCAGAGAACTTAGTTTAGATAAATTGTGGTAACCAATTTTATTTTTTGCTAAAAAAGGAATCTGCGAACCATAATCCTTAACAGATTTATCTAAATGATTTATACAAACATTAAGTTCACAACCAAGAATTGGTTTTAACTTAAGTTTTTCATCTTTTAAGATAGCACTATTAATTGGATGTTTTAAAACAGCATCAACAAACTTATAAGAACCAAACATATTTGCATGATCAGTCAAACCAATTGCTGGCATTTTCATTTCAGCTGCTTTATTAACTAAAGAATTAACATCACCCATTGCTTGTAAGACTGAGTACTGTGAATGAACATGTAAGTGTGAAAATTTAGATTCAATATAATTAGTATCTATTTCATTATTATCTTTAACAATTCCTTCTATCTCATTAATAGTTTCATTATTATCTTTATTATTTTCAGTGTTTTCAGTGTTTTCAGTGTTTTCAGTGTTTTCAGTGTTTTTATATGCTTGTATATTAAGGCCAATTAGTTGAATAGTTGAAGGATTATTAATTTCAAATTCTTGAAAATCTGAAAGTTCCATTCCAATATTTTTATAGGATATAACTTTTATTCTAATTAATTCTAAAAAACATCTTGTTGTAGCCTCTACATCTGCTGATGCGTTATGAGCTTCTGAAAAAGAATCATTAAATAATTTGTAATATAATTCTGATAAATTAGGCCATTTATACTTACCTCCTCTCCCACCAGGTAATTGACAAAAATTAGTTGATTCATTTTTAGTATCAATAGAAATTTTATCTATTAACAGATTAGCCATATTGAGTCTTAAAAACTCACACCCAACTATACTGTTATCAAAACTAATATTATGCCCAATTATATAATCGGCTTTAGATAAATCATCAATAAAAAAGTTTAACACCTCTTTTATAGATAAGCCATCATCAAGAGCTCGTTGAGTAGATATTCCATGTATTTTCTCTGCATTATATGGAATAGTGAAATCTTCAGGTTTAACAATATAATTTTTAACCTCTAATAAACTACCTTTAATATCATGAATCTGCCAAGCTAATTGAACTAATCTTGGCCAATTATTAAAATCAGTTAATGGAGCTTTCCAATTTAATGGGAGCCCAGTTGTTTCTGTATCAAATACTAAATACATGAAAGTATTTTAATTGTTTATACTGCTTGTAAATTTAGAAAAAAGAAAAAATTAAACTTTTGAAAAAAAGCTTTACTTTCTAAGAAGTTAATAACTTTTATATACTATAAGAAACCTACACTTTTCATCCATTCATCATTATAAACTTTTGTTATATATCGAGAACCATGATCATGAAGTAAAACTACTACTACGTCTTCATCAGATAAGTCATCTTTAAGCTGCGTCAAACCAGCTATTGCACTACCACATGAATAACCACAAAAAAGCCCTTCTTCTTTAGCAAGCTTTCGTGTAAATAGAGCGCCATCTTTATCAGTGACTTTTTCAAAGTGATCTATTATATCAAAATCAACATTCATGGGTAGAACATCTTCTCCAATACCTTCAGTAATATATGAATAGATTTCATTTTTATCAAATATACCAGTTTCATGATATTTCTTAAAAACAGATCCATACGTATCAACTCCCCAAATTTTAATATCTGGATTTTTTTCTTTTAAATATTTACCTACACCTGAAATTGTACCTCCAGTACCAACACCAACTATAAAATGGGTAATCTTTCCATCAGTTTGTTTCCATATTTCAGGCCCAGTAGTTTCATAATGCGCTAATCTATTAGATAAATTAGAGTATTGATCTGGATAGTATGAATTATCAATTTCTTTATTTAATCTTTCAGCAACAGAGTAGTAAGATTCTGGATGATCAGGAGCAACATTAGTTGGACAGACATGAACAGTGGCACCCATAGCTTTTAAAATATCTACCTTCTCTTTGGATTGCTTATCTGACATTGTACAGATTAATTTATATCCCTTTTGAATACATGCCAAAGCAAGTCCCATACCTGTATTTCCAGATGTTGCTTCAATTATTGTACCGCCAGGCTTAATCAACCCCTTAGATTCCGCATCCTCAACCATTTTTAGAGCCATTCTATCTTTTGTCGAATGACCAGGATTAAAGCTTTCAACCTTTGCTAAAATTAGCGCATTAGATTCTATAATACTATTTAATTTTACTAGAGGAGTATTTCCTATTGTTTCAACGATATTATTGTAATATTCCATATATTTTATTATATCACAAATTTAAGACAACTATTCAAATCTTATTGATTTAACAGGAGATATTTTAGTAATTATAATAGAAGGAATAATTAATGTTAAGTAACAAATAATTACTGTCCCAATATTAATCATAAGTATTGAAGAGAGATCAATACTAATAGGAACTGAATTCATAAAATAGATTGTTTCATCTAAGGAGATTATATTAAAACTTTGTTGGAGAAAAGCAAAACTAAGAGCAAAAGAATTTCCCCAAAATAATCCATTTAAAATCAAATATATAGAGTTATATAAGAACACCTTTCTAATACTCCAATTACTAGCACCAATAGCCTTTAAGATTCCAATAAATTTACTTTTCTCAAGTATAATAATGAGTAATGATGTTATCATATTTACAGAACCAACAATTAACATTAATATAATAATAATTAAAACATTAAAATCTTGTAAAGCAAGCCAATCAAAAATCTGTGGATTAATCTCTTTTATACTTTGAGCATTTAGATCATAACTAATTAAATCATCTATTATTTTAGTGTTTTCTTCTAATTTATCAAAGTCATTAATTACAATCTCATAACCACCTATTTTATTATTATTCCAATCGTTAAGATTCTGAATATGCTTAATATCTCCAATAATTATAATATCATCAAACTCTGAAAGTCCAGTTTTATAGATACCAGAGATTAAAAACTTACGCACTCTAGAAGGCTCTTGGATAAAATACATTATAAGATTATCTCCAGATTTTAAACCAATTTTTTTACTGATACTCTCAGATATTAATATATTATTAGTAATTTTCCCTAAAGAATCATTAATTGGGAAAATTTCACCTGAAATAAGATTTTCATTAAAGAAACTCCAATTAAAATCATTACCTACTCCTTTTAATACAACTCCTAAGATCTCATTATTATTTTTAATAATTCCAGCTTTAGTTGAAAAAACTTGAATATTCTTTACAAAACCACTAGATTGTATTTTTGAATACATATTAAGATCAAAATCTAAAGGATCATTTTCATATGACTGATTATTATTAAATTTTGATATTTTAATATGGGACCCAAAACCAATGACTTTCTCACTAATGTTGTTCTTAAAACCTGACAATACAATAACTGACAAAAGCATTACTGCTACAGAAAGAGCAATTGCTAAAATTGCTATACGAATAATAGGTCGTGTGTAATTATTATTGTTTTCTTTTGTATTGTATAATCGCTTAGCAATAAATAAAGAAGTATTCATAGTGGCTAAAATAAAACAAAATATTATCATATTAATGATCCTCTCTAGTTTTGGAGTAAATGCTCAAGAACTCGTTTTGGGTGCACAAAGAATAGATAATATACTGCAACACTTATTAAATAAAAATATAGCTATTATTGGAAATCAAACTTCAATGATTAATCAAACCCATTTAGTTGATAGTCTACTTAGTCTAAACCAAAGTATCAAAAAGGTTTTTTCACCTGAACATGGTTTTAGAGGAAAAAAAGACGCTGGAACTCATGTTAATGATGAGATCGATAATAAAACAGGACTTCCGATTATATCTCTTCATGGTAAAAATAAAAAACCAGAAAAAGAAGCACTGAAAGATATTGAAATTATTATTTTTGATATTCAAGATGTTGGAGCAAGATTCTATACATATATATCAACTCTTCATTATGTTTTAGAAGCTGCCTCTGAACAAGATATAAAAGTTTTAGTACTAGATAGACCAAATCCTAACGGACATTATATTGATGGACCAATACTAGAAAATAAATACAAATCATTTATTGGAAAACATCCTATTCCAATTGTTCACGGCATGACTATTGGAGAATATGCAAAAATGATAATTGGAGAAAATTGGATAGATAAAAAATGTGATTTAGTAATAATTGAAATGCTAAATTATAACAGACAAGAAATCTATAATCTCCCAATTAAACCGTCTCCTAATTTACCAAATAAGAGATCAATAAATTTATATCCCTCTTTATGTCTATTTGAAAGAACAACAGTTAGTATTGGAAGAGGAACTAATTATCCTTTTCAACATTTTGGAGCTCCATATATAGAAAGTAATTATTCCTTTATTCCAAAGAGTGGCATAGGAAGCAAATACCCAAAACATGAAAATAAATACTGTTATGGGAAAGATCTAAGGTTTCAAAAAAATATTCTTAATTCTTTAAACATAGAATGGCTAATAGAGTGTTATAATCAAAGTCCTAATCAAGAGGATTTCTTTACGCTAAACTTTGATAAATTAGCTGGAACAGATAAATTAAGAAAACAGATTATTGCAGGTATATCACCAGAAAAAATCAAAGAATCATGGCAAGAAGGATTAGCTGATTTTAGAGATATTAGAAAAAAATATCTGATTTATGAATAGTCTACAATTCTTTCTTTAAATCCTCTATAATATTATAAACCGCTGGGCATATCTCAACGTTCTTCTGAGTAATCTCTAGAAGTTGATGTTGCTTAATCCTATCAGTATGCGGATACTCTCTACAAGCTTTTGGCCTAAAATCATAAATTGAACAGGAATTATCTTTTAATAAAAATTCACACGGCACTTTCTTAAGAATATAATCAAAATCTTCATCAATTTTTAAATATTTATCAGTAAAGTCAGAAGGTTTAATCTTTAAATGCCTTGAGATTCTAGTGATATCCTTATCAGTAAATAAAGGGCCTGTTGTTGTACAACAGTTTGCACATTTTAAACAATCAGTGCAGGAAAATACCTTTTCATGAATATTGTGTATTGATTTATCTAGTTTCTTAGAATTAATTGTTTTTAATCGTTTAAAAAACTTAGTATTTTCTTTTCTTTTTAATGTAGAGTTTAACTTTAAATTTACTAAATCCATTAAATATTACGTCCTGGATAAACTTTTAAAGCTTCCTCAAGACATTTAATTGCTTTTTTAAGCGATTCTTGATTTAACACATAAGCAATTCTCACCTGATTAAATCCTTGTCCTTTAGAAGAATAAAAACCTTCAGCAGGTGCAACCATTAATGTTTCACCATTAAAATCAAAATCTTCTAAAAGCCACTGAGCAAATCTATCAGCATTATCAACTGGTAATTGAGCAATTGCATAAAAAGCTCCTTTAGGTTTTGGACAAATAACACCATCTATCTTATTAAGACCTTCAACAAGTAAATCTCTTCTAGAAACATACTCATTAATTACATCATAAAAATAAGATTTGGGAGTTAATAAAGCAGCCTCACCAGCAATCTGACCAAATGTAGGAGGTGAAAGTCTAGCTTGTGCAAATTTTAAAGCTGTTTGAATTATTTCTTGATTTTTAGAAACAATACATCCTACTCTAATTCCGCACATACTATAACGTTTAGATGTTGAATCAATTACTATAGCGTGATTTTCTAATCCTTCAATACTGAGAACTGAAAGGTGTTTATTTCCATCATATGTAAATTCTCTATAAACTTCATCAGCAAATAAAAATAGGTCATATTTTATAACAATATCCCTTAAAGTCTTTAATTCTTCTTTTGAATATAAATAACCTGTTGGGTTACCGGGATTGCAAATTAAAATAGCTTTAGTTTTAGAAGTTATTAATTTAACA
>JABGXK010000206.1 GCA_018675825.1 Flavobacteriales bacterium
AATAATATTATTATGAAAATCTTCTGGATTTCCTATGCCATATATGCATGATACTGAAGCAACAACTATAACATCTCTTCTTCCTGATAAAAGAGCTGAGGTTGTACTTAATCTAAATTTCTCTATTTCTTTATTTATTGAAAGATCTTTTTCTATATATGTTCCAGAGCTTGGAATGTATGCTTCTGGTTGATAATAATCGTAATATGAAACGAAATATTCTACTGCATTATTTGGGAAAAACTGTTTAAATTCACTAAAAAGTTGAGCTGCTAATGTCTTATTGTGGCTTAATACTAATGTTGGTTTTTTAACTTCTTTAATTACATTAGCTATTGTGAAAGTTTTTCCTGATCCTGTAACTCCTAATAAGGTTTGATAATGATCTCCTTGATTAATTCCATTTACTATATCTTTTATTGCTTGAGGCTGATCTCCTGTGGGAAGAAAGTCAGAGATTAATTCAAAATCCATTCTAAATCCTATTAAGAATTTTTAGTTTATTCTTTAATAATGTGATTTCTTCAAATAAATTACTAATGTTATTTTCTATTTGCTCTAAGAGGGGATTTTTTCCTTTGTTTCCAACGAAAAATGATTTATTATTTTCAAATAGTATAATTTCTTTATTTTTATCCTCTATTTTTTCTTTTATTATAGATTTTTCCTTATTTATTTGATCTTTGTTATTTTTTATAAGGGTAGCATTAATTAAGAATTTTTCATTTTCTATTTCTTGTTTTTCTAAATCTAAATTTGATACAACTTTTTTACATGCTAATTTAAATTCTTTGTCAATTTGAAATGAATTTGGAGATTTCTCAAGTTTATTCCATTGTTCACACTTATCTTTAATAAACTGAATATCATCTAAAGGTTTTTTAGATTTCTTAAATTTCGATATTAATAATAAGATATCTGTTTTAGCTTTTAAATTTTTCTTCTTTTCTTTATCAGATTCTTTATAAAATTCTTTTCTTGCATGAAAGAAGTTGTCACATGATTTTTTAAACTTTTTCCAAAGATTATCATTTATTTTTCCTTTTATAAAACCAGTTTTTTCCCAATCTTGCTGTAATTTAATATATTTTTTGCTTGTTGTATTCCAATCCTGATTCCTTGTAATTTTTTCTGCCTCTTCACACAATCTACTTTTTTCTTCAATTATATTTTTTAAATTTTCTTTTCTTGACTTATAAAAGTTATTTTTATTATTATAAAAACTATTTACTGATAATTGAAATTTTTGCCAACATTTCTTATTTTCCTTTATACTTACTCTACCATGTGATTTCCATTTTTTAGAAAGTAAATCAAATTGCTCAATTGCCTGTAAACATTCTTTGTGCGATTTAAATTCTTGTTTACTTAATTTGTCTATTTCAAAGCAAATATTATTTTTATTTTCAATTTTTTTAGCATCATTTTTTTTAATCTCTAAAAAATGATCATTTCTCTTCTTGTTTATTTTTCTACTTGCTTCTTGAAATCTTATCCAAATACCATCTCTACTTTCTTTGTTAACAGGCCCTGTGTTTTTCCATTCCTCATGTAGATCTTGAAGTCTGGTATGCATTTCATTTAAAGATTTTAATGATTTTAACTTCTCAGCTCTAATACAAATTTTTGTTTTTTGTTCTAGATTCTTTTTAAAATCTATATCTCTAAGATCTTTGTTAAGTTTCAGGTAATCATAAAACACTTCTGTATAATGATTATACATTTGCCAAATTTCATTTTTTTGACTTAAGCTTACATATCCTGTATTATTCCATTTTTTTTGTAATGATCTAAACTTTTTAAAGGTATTCTTCTCCAATTCAACTTCTGAAGTTAACTCTTTAATCTCATTTATTATTTCTTTTTTGATTTCTAGATTTTTTGACTCTTCTTTTTCAATTTTTTTTCTAAAGTTATTTTTTTGTTTTCTATATTCATTAAAAAATTCTTTAAAAATTTCTTCTTTCGGATCAATATTTTCATTTTCTATTTTATCTGATGATCCATTTAATTTCTTATAGAATAGTGCTTTTACTAGCTTAGCTTTTTTAGAAATTGATATTGGGTTATTATGATTTGTAAAACTTTTAATTATATCAATTAATTGATCAATTGTTGCTTCTTCTATTTTTATATCATTATTATCGATGATTACATCTTTTTCTTGTAATGATTTTAGATCTTCTTCTTTTGATATTTTCTCTTTTTCCACTGACATTTTTTATATATAAATTGAATTATTTGTCTTAAATTTTCTCTTAAACTCAAAGTAATTTTATTGTTGTTTTAAATTACTTAATGATTCCATATTTTCCACGATTCATTTGCTTGAATCTTTAGCATTTCATTTCCATTTTTAGTTTGACAACCTTTGTTCTTTGCTTTTTGTAAAAATAAAGTTTCTTTTGGATTATATATTAGATCATATACCAAATGTTTCTTATTAAGCAGATCATATTTAATATTTGGAAATGTCTGAGAATTTGGATTCATCCCTAATGGAGTAGTGTTAATAATAATTTCATTAGAAATTATATCTTGATCATTTAGATCTTGATATTTGTTTTTTCCTTTTCTTGATACTACCTTAAAATTTATTTTATTCTTTTTAAGAACATATTGTACTGCATTACTAGCTCCTCCGTCACCAAGAATTAAAGCATTTTTTCTATTTCCTATAATTGGCATAATACTTTGTTCAAACCCTATGACATCTGTATTATATCCTATTAGTTTTTTATTTTCAATTTTTATAGTATTTACAGATTTTATTGATTTAACTTCATCACTTATAATATCTAGTATTTTAATAATTTCTTTTTTATATGGAATAGTAATGTTTAATCCAATTAGATTCTCCTGATCAATTATATTTATGACCTCATTAATATTATTAATTTCATAGTTATTATAACTATGATGATATAAATTTAATTTCTGAAATTTTTTATTAAAAAAGATTTTAGAGAATGAGTGTTGAAGATCTTTGCCAATTAAACCAAATTTTTTCATTTTTTCTCTATTGAATTTCGCTCTATTAAGTATACTATTAAGATTCCTGAAATAATCATAATTAGTGCAGTTAAATTATCTATATTAATTTCTTTTGGAATATAATTTTCATATTCTTTAGTTATTATCTTATCATCGATTTTAATTGTTTTAATTTCATTTTTCCAAGGCCATATAATTGCTAAGGAACCTGCTATGAAACCTGTTAAGATTGCTAAGGTTTGGTCTCTATATTTTTTCAATAACCATGAAAGCAAATGAGAAAAACTCAATAAGCCAAATAATGATCCAGCACAAAAAACGGATAGAATTGTAAAATATTTAAAGTCATTGAATAGTCCTTGAACTGCTGTTACTAATATTAATTTATAGTTACCGAGTATCATTAATAGATATGAACCAGATAATCCAGGAAGCATCATTCCGGAGATTGAAATTATTCCACAAAGGAATATATAAAATAAATTATCATTTGGTTCACTATTTGGTGAAATATTCATTACTATAATAGCAATAATCATCCCTAGTGTTAGACAAGTAATAGAAGAGATATTCCATTTTTTTATTCTTTTTCCAACAGAAAATATTGAAGCTGCTATTAGCCCAAAAAATAGTGACCAGATATATAAAGGATATTCTTCTAATAAAAAACCTAAAGGATCAGCAATTATAAAAAGAACACCAACACTTCCTCCAAATACAGCTATTATGAAATATAAATTTGTATGATTTATAAACTTATTAATCTTAAAGGATAGTATATATTTTAAGGCCTTTTTATCAAAGGATTTAAGTGAATTAATAAGTTCTTCATATATTCCTGCTATTAATGCAACAGTTCCTCCAGAAACGCCTGGAATAACATTCGCTATTCCCATACCTATGCCTTTTAAAACAAGAAAGAGATATTTTTTCATTAAAAACTATAGATAATTATTAAATGTATCTCCTCTAAGACCTAATCTTAAACATTCTAATGAAATAATATCATTTGGAGAAATATTTCCAAGATTAACATTAGCTCCAAGATTATTTATAAACCATACCTGTTGTTCCTTTTTGGGCGCTTCCCATAAAATTTTTATTGAATCTATATCTTTAGTTATTTTTTTAATTAACTTATCTTTTATATCACCATTTTCCTCATAAACTCCAACATTCCCACTTTCACGTGCTTCAGCTATTACTTTCCAACTACCAGCATCTATTTCTTTACTCATAAATTTCACCCAATCAGAATTCTCAATTTTGATTGTCTCGTCCTTACTTCCAATCTCACTAATAACTTTGTAGTTTTTACTTAATTTACGTATATATTCACATTTTTCATCATGTTCTAGGTCCATAGAGCCATCAGAAACCTCAACCATCTCTAATTTTAATTTATCCATTAACCTGCAGTAATCATCAAATTGATTTCTTACAATAAAGGCTTCAAATAATGTTCCTCCTGTATATACCATTATATCAGCTTCGTGATATAAGTTAATTTTTCTCTCAATATATCTTGTTAATAAGCTTGTGCCAAATCCAAGCTTGACAATATCAGTTAACTCACTTTTTAATACAACCATGTTTTCTGCTTCATTAAGGCTCAATCCTTTATCCATGATCATTGTTAAACCTTCATTTCTAGGCTTAATTGGTCTGTCTGGTAAGTCTTTTAAGATTTCTTTCATTAATTTGATATTTATCTTTTAACAAAGATAGAAATACTACTTTAACAATCTTGTAAATTATGTAATTTTGTATTTTAAAAAAATAATAATCTTATGACATTAATAAAATCAATTTCAGGAATAAGAGGAACTATTGGTGGTAGACCTGGTGAAAGTTTAACTCCTTTAGATATTGTCCGTTTTACATCATCTTATGCAAGGTTTATTTCTAATCAAAAAAATAGTTCTAAGGTTATTGTAATTGGTAGAGATGCAAGAATTTCTGGTGAGATGTTGACTAATATTGTTTCTGGTACTTTAATCGGGTGTGGTTTTAATGTTTTAGATATTGGTCTTTCAACAACTCCTACTGTAGAAGTTACAGTTCAAAATGAATTAGCGGCTGG
>JABGXK010000207.1 GCA_018675825.1 Flavobacteriales bacterium
TAATTAATTATTTATTTAATGTTGGAAGCATTATTTTTATTATTTTTTATCAGAAAGTGCTTGTACAATTCCAGATAACTTAGTACTACTAGATTGTAAAGATGCAACTACATTCTTTGCAGGTGATTGTAATAACATAATAATATCTGCAATAAGCTCATTCTTAGATTTAAGATTTGCTAACATAGACAGATTATTATCACCTATATAAAATTCATCTTCAATGTGAGCACCCTTAAGAATTGGCTTATCAGATTTCTTTCTAAAATCTTTAATAACATTTGCTGGTGATTTAGCACTATCAGCAAACATCAGAGATGTGTTACCATTTAAAATATCATCAAACTGAACAAAGTTAATTGAGTTTTTGTCAAAAGCTTTCTTAAGCAAAGTATTCTTTACAACCTTAATAGATACATTCTGTTTATAACATAATCTTCTTAAGCTACTACTCTGCTCAGCTGTCAAACCAGATATATCAGTTAGATAGAAATTTTTATTGTCATCTATCATATTGTTTAACTCATCTATTAAATCATTCTTTTCTTTCTTATTCATTATTTAATTACCTTAAATTTATATAATATGATTAGGATCAACAGATATCCCTACACCCATGGTACTAGAAAGAGTAATACTCTTAACATATATTCCTTTTGAAGAAACAGGTTTTAATTTATTTATTGTTTGTAATAACTCATCTGCATTTTCAGATATCTTTTTAGCATCAAAAGAAACCTTTCCAACAGATGCATGAATGATTCCTGTTTTATCTACTTTAAAGTCAATCTTACCCTTTTTAACATCAGTGACTGCTTTTCCTATATCAAGAGTTACAGTTCCTGATTTAGGATTAGGCATTAAACCTCTTGGACCTAAAACTCTACCTAGTGCTCCAAGTTTTCCCATTACAGATGGCATGGTAATAATTACATCAATATCAGTCCAGCCTTTTTTAATTTTATCAATATATTCATCTAAACCAACAAAATCAGCTCCTGCATTTTTTGCTTCATCCTCTTTATCAGCAGTAACTAAAGCTAATACTTTAAGAGTTTTACCAGTTCCATGTGGTAAAGAAGCTACCCCTCTAACCATTTGATTTGCTTGCTTAGGATCAACACCTAATCTAACAGCAATATCAACAGATTCATCAAATTTAACTTTAGAACAATCTTTCACTAATACAGAAGCTTCTTCTAAAGTGTATGTTTTTTCCATATCAATTTTGGTAAGCATCTCTTTTCTATTTTTACTAATCTTCACCATATAACTTATAATTATAAATATTAATTTTCTTGCGGCATATTTCCTTTAACTCTTATACCCATACTTCGTGCAGTTCCAGCAACCATACTCATAGCAGATTCAATCTTAAATGCATTAAGATCAGTCATTTTGTCTTCAGCAATCAATTTAATTTGATCCCAAGTAACAGTAGCAATTTTTTCTCTATTAGGAGCCCCAGAACCTGATTTTTTCTTGGCTGCTTCTAACAACTGTGAAGCTGCAGGTGCTGTTTTTATAACAAAATCAAATGATTTATCTGCATAAACTGTAATAACAACAGGTACTATTTTACCTTGTTTTTCTTGAGTTCTTGCATTAAATTGTTTACAAAACTCCATTATATTAACACCTTTTGCTCCTAAAGCAGGACCTACAGGAGGGGCGGGATTAGCACTTCCACCTCTTATTTGTAATTTAATAATACCGGTAATTTTTTTTGCCATATTTTTTATATTTTTTCTACTTGCATAAAATTCAACTCTAAAGGTGTTTTTCTTCCAAATATTTTAACCATCAATTTTAATTTTTTCTTATTTTCATCAATATTTTCAATTTCAGCATGAAATGAATTAAAAGGGCCATCAATAACCTTTACACTCTCACCAACAATAAATGGAATACTTACATGTTCATCTGTAAGAGCCATTTCATCTACTCTACCTAGAATTTTATTAATTTCACTTTGTCTCATTGGTACCGGAACCCCACCTTTAGTAGCTCCTAAAAAACCTAAAACATTAGTGATATTCTTAAGTACATGAGGGACTTCTCCACTGAGATTTGCTTCAACTAAAACATATCCAGGGAAAAAGTTTCTTTCTTTACTAACCTTTTTTCCATTTCTTATTTGATAAACTTTTTCAGTTGGAACTAAGATCTTTGACACATGATCATGCATATTAAGTCTTTCAATTTCTTTTTCAATAAAAGCAACAGTCTTCTTTTCTTTACCTCCCATAACCCTAAGAACATACCAATCTTTATTTTTTATATCGCCTGTCATATTCATAATATTAACTAAATAATTTATAAAAAATATCCATAAGGTTACTGAAAATTGAATCCATAAAATAAATAATAAGAGCAATAATTACTGTAGCAATCGCTACAACAATAGAACTATTTTGTAATTCTGACCATGTAGGCCAAGAAACTTTGTTTACTAATTCATTAAATGAATCTTTTATATATAATCCTATTTTTGACATTTTATTTAATTCTAAAAGTGTTGCACGGGTGGAGAGACTCGAACTCCCAGCCAATGGTTTTGGAGACCACTACTCTACCAATTGAGCTACACCCGTTTAAATAACAAAAGCAAGATTTCTCAATCTTCTTTTGTTATAAAAACTAATTTTAATTACAATATTTTTGTAATCTGTCCAGCTCCCACAGTTCTACCTCCTTCTCTAATCGCGAATCTTAAACCTAAGCTCATCGCAACAGGACTAATTAATTCAACAGTAATAGTTAAGTTATCTCCAGGCATAACCATTTCTGTTCCAGAAGGTAAAAATATTTCTCCGGTAACATCTGTAGTTCTAATATAGAA
>JABGXK010000208.1 GCA_018675825.1 Flavobacteriales bacterium
AGTACATCCATTCTGCCATCACCAAATCCTGGAGCCCTTACAGCACACACTTTTAAAGAACCTCTCATTTTATTTACTACTAAAGTAGATAATGCTTCTCCATCTACATCTTCTGCAATGATCATTAAAGGTTTTCCAGATTTTGCTGTTTGTTCTAATATAGGAAGTAAATCTTTCATTGCTGAAATTTTTTGATCATAGATAAGGATATATGGATTTTCTAGTTCTACTTCCATTTTATCAGCATCTGTAATAAAGTATGGAGAAAGATATCCTCTGTCAAACTGCATTCCTTCAACTACTTCAACAGTAGTATCAGTTCCTTTTGCTTCTTCTACAGTAATCACTCCTTCTGTCTTTACTTTTTTCATCGCCTCAGCAATAAGTGATCCAATTACATTATCATTATTTGCAGAAATAGAAGCAACTTGTTCAATTTTTTCATAACTATCTCCTACTTGTTGTGCTTGTTTATTAATATCTTTAATAATAGCATTTACAGCTTTATCAATACCTCTTTTTAAATCCATAGGGTTAGCACCTGCAGCAACATTTTTCAAACCATTAGTAATGATTGCTTGCGCTAAAACTGTAGCTGATGTTGTCCCATCTCCAGCTATATCATTTGTTTTTGAAGCAACCTCTTTAACCATTTGTGCTCCCATATTTTCTAATGAATCTTCCAACTCTATTTCTTTTGCAACTGTTACACCATCTTTTGTTATTGAAGGTCCTCCAAATTGTTTGTCAATAACAACATTTCTTCCTTTTGGTCCAAGTGTAACTTTTACAGCATTTGCAAGTGCATCAACACCTCTTTTTAGAGCATCTCTTGCATCAGTATTAAATGTTATTTTTTTTGCCATCTCTATTTTTTTTTTAATTAATCTATTATTGCTAAAATATCTATTTCTTTCATTATGAGATAGTCTTCATCTTCATATTTTAGTTCTGTTCCAGCGTATTTTCCATATAATACACTATCCCCAACCTTTACAGTTATAGGATTATCTTTAGTTCCTTGTCCAATAGCAACAACTGTTCCTTTTTGAGGTTTTTCTTGCGCTGTATCTGGGATAATAATACCCGATGCAGTTTTAGTTTCAGCTTTAGCTTGTTGAACTATTACTTTATCAGCTAATGGTTTTATTTTTATTTTTTTCATAATTTAATTATTTTATTGTTTATATATTAGATAGTATGTCACTTATTTTTATTGTAATAACAGAAAAGTGTCATGTTAAAATTTAATATACTTGAGTATTATTCGTTAAAAGGTATTGACGGAAGTGATGGAACTGATGCTTCATCTATCTGTTCTTGACCTTTAATATTTAAATTATCTTCTGAGCTAATTCTATCAATAGCAAAATTAGATAATAAACTTAATGAAATCAGAGCAATTGCTAAAGTCCAAGTTGCTTTTTCTAAAAAATCTGTAGTTTTTTTTGCTCCCATAATTTGATTTCCTCCACCTCCAAAAGATGATGATAATCCTCCTCCTTTTGGATTTTGAACTAAAACTACTAAAACTAATAATACAGAACTAATAATGATAAGTATTGCAAAAATCGTATACATTTTTTATTTATTTTTTAATTTGGTAATTAATTTTATTTGATCTGCAAAGTAACTACTTTTTTGTGGATATTTTAGGCTTAATTTTTGATAAGCTGAAATAGCTTTCTTATAATACTTTTGTTTTGTATAAACTTTTGCAAGTGTTTCTGTAATGAGATCTGTATTTTCTTTAATACTTTTTCTACCAATTTCAGTAGGTTTAAAGAATTTTTGATTATTGTTTTTTGAAATTTTTGGTTGATTTTTAATAAATGTATTAATTATTTTTTCTGAATTTGTATTAGTAGATCTATCTATTTTTTCTGCTTTAACAATTAAAATCCAATCCATAAATGAGTGATATTCTTTTTCTCTCTCTGTTTTTGTTTTATTTTTTTGATTAATTAGTTGGAATAAATTTCTTCTACTTGCTGAATGTGCTGCGGTTTTTCTTAATTGTGTTTTATATCTAATACTATTTGTGTTATGCAAGCCTTTGCAAAGTAGTATTTGGCTTGTTTGAAAATAAGGAAACTCTAAATTAATTTCATTTAATTGACTTACTTCATTTTCATTAATTGCATCAAAATTTGTAAGTAGATTTGATATGTTATATTGATTTACCAATTTACTACAGATTTATTAAAGATATCATCAACTAATTCATTAGATATTTCGTTTATTAGAACAGTCTCAATATCTGATAAATTTTGTGAGCTTTGGTAATCTCTATATCTAGAAAAAGTATGATCAAAATCATATTCACTGTTGTAAATATTATTAAACTTAACTTTAGCTGATATTGTTAATCTATTTTGACCAGCAGTTTCATTTGATTGGATTGCCATTGGTTTAATTTCATATTTTATTATTTCACCTTTAAAATTTAAATGACCATCATCTTCAGTAATAATAAGATTTGTTTGTTGAGTAAAGTAATCCTTAAGTTTTTCAGTTAATACCTGACTTAAAGTTGGCTGTTTTGTTGATGCTGAATTAATAAAATAGCTAATTGATATTGTTTCAGCTTTTTTGTCAATCGATGCTCCATTAAATGAATAAATACCACATGAAATGCAGAAAATACAAATAAGAATGTAAAGTATATAGTTAGATTGGTTTTTCATTTTTTTAAAGTTCAAAATCCTTTATTTTTCTATATAATGTTCTTTCTGATATACCTAATTCTTTTGCTGCATCTTTTCTTCTGTCTTTATGTTTTTCTAGAGCTTTAATAATTAATTTTTTTTCCTGTTGTATTAGAGATAATGTCTCTTCAATTTCAATTGTTTGTTCAGTCTTGAATATTTGAGTAGACTGATCTTCTTTTATGTCATTAAAAATTGATGAATTTGTGTTTTCTATAACACTAGTTTGGGATTCTTTAATAATATTATATGTTATTTTTTTTAGTTCTGTTAAATCATTTTTCATATCAAAAAGCACTTTATATAATATCTCTCTTTCAGATAAATCTTCTGATTTTTCATCTTTAAAAACTATTGGAGTATTTGAGGTTTTTTCTGGAAGATGAGATTCTAAAGTATGTGCATTAATATCTCTTTCTTTCTCAATTATAGATATTTGAGCAACAAAATTCTTTAATTGTCTGATATTACCTGGCCAATTATAATTATTTATGATTTGAATAGCTTCATGATTTAGTTTAATAGGTTGAGTATTATATTTATCTGCAAAATCAGATGCAAATTTCCTAAATAATAAGTGTATATCTTCTCCTCTATCTCTAAGAGCTGGTAATTGAATACTAATTGTATTTAGTCTATAGTAAAGATCCTCTCTAAATTTACCTTTTCTAACACGATCTAGCATATTAACATTAGAGGCTGCAAGAATTCGTACATTTGTTTTATTCGTTTTTGATGATCCTACTTTTATAAATTCTCCATTTTCTAATACACGAAGTAATCTTGCTTGAGAAGATAATGGTAATTCTGCAATTTCATCTAAAAAAATTGTTCCATTATCAGCAGATTCAAAATAACCTTTTCTGCTTTCATTAGCTCCAGTAAAAGATCCTTTTTCATGTCCAAACAATTCACTATCAATAGTGCCTTCTGGAATAGCTCCACAATTCACTGCAATATAATTATTATGTTTTCTTTTACTATTTTGATGTATAATTTGAGGAATAGTCTCTTTACCTGTACCGCTTTCTCCATTAATTAACACTGATATATCTGTATTGGCTACTTGTAAAGCAACATTAATTGCTCGATTGAGTTTTGGGCAACTTCCTACAATACCAAATCTTTGCTTACTTTGCTTAATATCCATTTTAAATTATTTTTCCTTTTAATGTTCCAGCACTACAATCATTAATTTTAACATTAACATAATCACCTATTTTATAATTATTTTTTTCAAAAACAACTACACAATTATGTGTTGTTCTACCATAATAATGTAGATCAGATTTTTTTGAGACCCCTTCAATTAAAACTTCATATGTTTTATTAATTCTATTTTTGTTGTTTTCTAAAGATTGTTTCTGTTGAAGGTTAATAATTTCAACTAATCTTATTTGTTTTTTTTCTTCAGATATGTCATCCTTATATTTTTTTTCTGCTGCAGTATTGGGTCTCTCCGAATATTTAAACATATATCCATAATCATATTTGACATATTTCATTAGACTTAGTGTTTCGTTATGATCACTATCTGTCTCGCTACAAAATCCAGTTATTATATCCATAGAAATGGAGCAATCAGGTATTTTCTTTTTTATTTTATCAATAAGAATTATGTATTCTTCTCTATCGTATCCTCTATTCATTAACTTTAGTATTCTGCTACTGCCAGACTGAACAGGTAAATGAATATAATTACATATATTTTTGTGTTTAGCCATAATGTTAATCACATCATCAGTCATATCCTGAGGATTTGATGTGGAGAAACGAACTCTCAACTTTTTATTTATTTTGGCTACTTTTTCTAGTAAATTTGCAAAGCTTACTGATGTGTTTTTTTGATTTTCTGATGCTTTGTTGTAATCTTTTTTTGGCCCACCACCATACCAAAGGTAAGAATCTACATTTTGACCTAAAAGTGTTACTTCTTTATACCCTTCAGATACTAATTTGGCACATTCATTAATTATACTTTTGGGATCTCTACTTCTTTCTCTTCCTCTAGTGTAGGGAACAACACAAAACGTACACATATTATCACATCCTCTTGTAATAGATACAAATGCAGTAACACCGTTTCCAGAAAGTCTTACTGGGCTTATATCAGCATAGGTTTCTTCTCTAGATAAAAACACATTGACAGCTTTTCTTCCATCTTCAACTTGTTTGATTAGGTTTGGAAGGTCTCTATATGCGTCAGGGCCAACAACAATATCTACTAGTTTTTCTTCTTCTAGAAACTTTTCTTTTAGTCGCTCTGCCATGCAACCAAGTACTCCAACAACCATTTTTGGATTAGTTGTTTTTTTTATAGAATTGTAAAGTTGTAATCTTTTTCTAACAGTTTGTTCTGCTTTATCTCTTATTGAACATGTATTAACAAAAACTAAATCAGCTTCATTAATATTTTTAGTTGTAGAAAAATTTTCTTTACATAAAATAGAAGCAACAATTTCGCTGTCTGAAAAATTCATTTGACATCCATAGCTTTCAATATAGAGTTTTTTATTGCCTCTGATTAAAGTTTTTATATCAAGAATATTTCCTTGTTTCTTCTCGTCTATCTTTTTATTTAAAAGAGTTTCAATATTCATTTCACAAATTTTGTAAAGGCAAAAATAAAAAAAACTGACAATATGTCATAATAATAAAATATATATTATTATATAATATAAAAATAACTGACATTATTATTTAGATACTATCAAAAAAAAATTTTCTTTTATTTGCAGAAAAAATAATAATCCTATGGCAAAGAATTTAGTTATTGTTGAGTCTCCTGCAAAGAAAAAGATTATTCAAGGATTTCTTGGAAAAGATTTCATTGTTGAATCTAGTATTGGTCATATTAGAGATTTACCATCAAAAGGTGGGATGTCAATAGATATTGAAAATGGTTTTATTCCTAATTATGTTGTTTCAGAAGATAAGAAGAAAGTTGTAAATCTTCTTAAGAGTGCAGTTAAAAAAGTTGATACTGTATGGTTAGCAACTGATGAAGATAGAGAGGGTGAGGCAATTGCTTGGCATCTAACAGAGACTCTGAAGTTAGATTCTAAATCAACAAAACGAATTGTTTTTCATGAAATAACGAAGAAAGCAATTTTAAAAGCAGTAGAAAACCCACGAAGTCTTGATGTTAATTTAGTTAATGCTCAGCAGGCTAGAAGAGTTTTAGACAGATTAGTTGGGTTTGAAGTTTCTCCAGTATTATGGAAAAAAGTAAAACAAGGTTTATCTGCGGGAAGAGTACAG
>JABGXK010000209.1 GCA_018675825.1 Flavobacteriales bacterium
CCATCATCAATATTTGCACCAGAATAATAGTTTATAGCACTAGTATCTGTACATCCATATATTGGAGTTATACAAGATCCATCATCACAAGTAGCCAATGAATCATAGTTGAGAGCTGTAGAATCTGTACAGCCATATAAACAATATACACATGAACCATCATCCATATTAGCCAAAGAATCATAGTTAAGAGCTAATGAATCTGTACAACCATATATAAAATTACAAGGGCTTACATGAAAACCTAAATAAATCCATGTGTTTTGTGGATATACAATCCACTGTGAATTTAATGAATCTGTTCCAGCAGCATTTGTCCAGCTAGTATCACCACTTGTTACATCACACTTTCTTACTAGCGTATGATCTTTAGTAGCATCTGTAATTCCTGCAACATCCCATCCTGAACCTGGATCTCCATTCCAATCACCTAACCAATCAATAACAACATATGAGTTTTGATCTCCATATACAAGTCCAAAACCATCATCACCATTACTTAAATACGTAAATGTTTCATCTGCTTGAGCTAAAATTGTTGGGTCAGCAGATGGGTGAGCAACCACATACACATCATTTGGTAAAATTACAGCTCCTGCATCAAAATCATTCCAATATTCATAAACTCCTGGTGTACTTGGAGTATTAGAGACATTAGGATATGCGTATAATGAAAGGTCAACAGTGTCTACTGTCGGATTATAAACTTCAAAATATTTATTATTTGAAGAACCTTCAGCATACTCTGAGAAGAATATTGGTGATGATGGATAAACACAAGAACTATCATCAACTGTTGCTAAAGAATCATAATTTAATGCAAGTGAATCTGTACATCCAGAATAAATACATGATCCATCATCTGTATTTGCAATTGGATTAAAATTATATGCTGAAGGATCAGTACATCCGCTTACTAAATTCACTGAAATAATACCATTCCAAATATAAACACAACTATTACAATCAGTTATTATACAGCTTATTGAACCTGTTGAAAGTCCTGTAACATCCTCAGTTGTATCTCCTGTTGACCAAAGAAAATTATAACTACTATCAGGAAGACATGGTGTTCCTCCAGAAATAGTTAAATCAACAGCTCCATCGTTACTGATAGAAGATGAAGCATCAACTACAATACTTTGAACAGATAGAGAATCTGGATCTTCTAAAATAACACTTATTGTATCAGTACAACCATATGTATTACCAGTAACAATACAAGAATAAGATCCTGAAGAAAGGTTTATAGCAGTATCATTTGTCTGTCCATCTGACCATAAATATGCATAAGTATCACCATAGAGTGAATCGTTACTAGCATTCATAATTGCAGTTCCATTACTAAATTGATTACACGATGGATTAATAATGATAGAATTTAAATTAAAATACGAACAGGGATTTACATTAAATACATTAAAATTATCTACTACTACAATATCATCATTCCATTTACAAGAAGCTTCAATAGAAATACTAACACTTGTATCTCCAGAGTAACTTGAAAGATCATATATTAAAGTAGTCGGAGAAGAAATAACACCAGCATTACCAGTTAATGATGTTGAATTGGAATACTGACGTGTATAAGCAGTATTTCCACTATTATCTGCAATTACAGTATCATTAACTTTTAATCTAAACCAGCTTAGTGGATATGAAGTTGAAATACCAGTTGGATTGACCAATACATTTAAATTAATATTAGAACTTGCAGTAGAAAAATCTAAGCAAATAATTGAAGTAGCAATATGAGTACTATATGAAAATGCATCGGCTTCAGAAAAAGGAGATGTCCAATTACTCCAATTAGGTGATCCTCCTGAAAACTCTAAACTTACAATACCAGAAATTGCGTTAGATGTACTTAAAATAGCGTTAGATTGTGATCCTGCATAAGTAATCCATCCATAAGTATTTAAATTATTAGATTCAAAATCTTCATTTAAATCTAAGATATTGCAAGCAGGGTATGTACATGATAAGCTGTCATTTACATTACAAGAAGAGCAATAATTTGAAGCTAAAGGATCCATACAGCCAGAGTATAAGCATGATCCATCATTAAAGGTTGCTAATGGATCATAGTTTAAAGCAAATGGGTCATTACAGCCTGAACTAGGTGGTAAAGGACATAGTGGATATGGACAATTAGATGAATATGAAGTATTAGAAAAATCTGTACAGTCTACACCTCCAAACAGCCAATTTCCTCCTGCGCATGTATCAACGATTGAAGTGTCTTTATAAACCCATGAATCAGTATATTCCCAACATGAACCAGTCCCATCAATATTTATATACCCAAAGGTCTCAACAACGCTATCATTTAAAAATAATTCAATTGCATCATCTCCATTTTGGGAAATAGAACTATTAGCTTGTAAAACATGATCAAATTCAATATAACATGTATCAAAATAAGATGACATTGCAGAAATTGAACGTGCAACAAGGATATCTTCACCAGGAAGCACGTATATAGAGTCAAAAGTATATTCTTCACCATCAGTGCCTCCTCCATTATTTGCAACTCCAATACCATAAATACTTAAATCAGTAATAGTATCTGTTGCTGTTAAATGTATTGCCTTTCCATTATTTCCTCCAGAAGGAACTGTAAAATCCATAATACCAGTTAAAACTAAATCTGTACTTTGAGAAAGTAAAAGGAAAGGAGATAAAGCAAAAATTATTGCTAAAAAAACATTGTATTTAAGTGTCATAATAGTGAATTTAATGAACACCTAAAATAAAATAAAATATCTAAATAATTAAGCTATTCAATATTATTAATAAAAGCTATAAATAGGTAATAACCATTTATTTAGAGCGAATAAACTATTTTATAATTTACTATAACTACTAAATTTAGATTCATTTCTAATTTATTTTATTTTAAAACATTGACAAACAATAATTTATTAATACTAATTTTTTAGAAAATATAATTTTTTAAATAATAAGCTATACTATAAAAAAACCTATTGATTATATTAATACAGAATAAGCATAACAATATAATATATATATTATACATTTTCATCAAAATAAGTTTTAGAAAATAAATTGGAAAAAGTTATAGTTATTGGAAGCGGTTTTGCAGGCTTGAGCACAGCAGCTTTCTTAGCAAAAGCAGGCTATAAAGTCAAAATTCTGGAGAAAAACACTACTACAGGGGGAAGGGCAAGAGTTTTTAAAGCAAAAGGATACACTTTCGATATGGGACCCAGTTGGTATTGGATGCCTGAAATATTTGAAAATTTTTTTAATGAATTCAACCATTGCACTGATGACTTCTACAAACTTATTCAGCTAGACCCAGGCTTTAAAATAGTTTTTAGAAATAAGGATATGGATATTCCTTCAAACTGGGATGAAATTTGCCAAGTTTTTGATAATCATGAAAAAAATGGGTCTGATAAACTAAAGCTATTTATGAAAGATGCTGAAGAAAAATACAATATTGGCCTAGAATTTCTCTACAACTCACCAGGATTATCAATAACAGAATTATTTAGAAAAAATATAATTAAAAATATCAATAAACTCGAAATCCTAACAACATACAGACAACACATTAAGAAGTATTTTACAAACTCATACCTAATTAATATACTAGAATTTCCTGTTCTTTTTTTAGGAACAGCAGCAAATAACACTCCTGCATTATATAGTCTTATGGCATATTCAGGCATAAAACAAGGAACATTTTATCCAATAGGTGGCTTTAATGAGGTTATAAAAGCAATGGAAAAGATTTGTCAGAAACATGGAGTTGAGATTGCAACAAATCAGGAAGTTCAGAAAATAAATATTACAAATAATAAAGTAACTTCTGTAACAACTATAAATAAAATTATCAAAACTGATCTTTTAATAGGAACTGCTGACTACGCTCATATTGAAGAAAAACTGTTAGAAAAAAAATACAGAAACTATTCAGATTCATCTTGGAAATCAAAAAAATTCTCACCCTCTGCATTAATCTTTTATTTGGGGGTTAATAAAAAAATAGAAAAACTTGATCACCATACATTGTTTTTTGATGAAGACATCCAAAAACATACAGAAGAGATATACGAAAACCCTAGATGGCCTTCAAAACCCTTATTTTACACCTGCTGCCCATCAAAGTCAGATCCTAATGTAGCTCCTGATGGTAAAGAAAATTTATTTATTTTAATACCTATTGCTGCAGGACTTGAAGACTCAGAAACTATTAGAGAAGGATACTTTAATAGAATAATACGTAGACTAGAAACATACTGCGAACAAAATATCAAAGAAAATATTGAGTATAAAAAAAGCTACTGTATTAATGATTTTAAAGAAGATTATAATGCTTATAAAGGAAATGCTTACGGACTAGCTAATACATTATTGCAAACCGCTAATCTAAAACCAAAAATTATAAATAAAAAAATAAAAAACATGTATTACAGTGGTCAGCTTACTGTTCCTGGTCCTGGTGTACCTCCGTCAATAATATCAGGACAATTAGTTGCTGAACATATAATTAGAAATAAAAAAAAACATTAAGATATTAGATTATGAAAAAAATATTTGACGATGTTTCACAGGCTTGTAGTAAAATTACAACTAAAAAATATAGCACTAGCTTTTCTTTAGGAATTTCACTATTAGATAAAAAATTACACAAACCAATCTACTCTATTTATGGCTTTGTTCGTTTAGCAGATGAGATAGTTGACAGCTTTCATGATCACAATAAAAAAGAGCTACTTGAAAAATATAGAGAAGACACAAGGCAAGCTATTAAGCAAAAAATTAGCCTTAATCCTATCCTAAATAGCTTTCAGTGTGTTGTCAATAAATATAATATAGAATGGAAATATATTGAGCAGTTCCTTAATAGTATGCAGCATGATATTGAAAACACCAAACATGACGAGAGTAGCTATAAAGAATATATTGAGGGATCAGCAGAAGCAGTAGGACTGATGTGTTTAAGGGTGTTTTGTAATAATCAAAATGATCTGTTTATTAATCTGGAGATGCATGCAAAAATTCTAGGTTCTGTTTTTCAAAAAGTAAACTTTATAAGGGACATAAATGCAGACTACAATCAATTGCAGAGAGTTTACTTCCCAAACCTTGACATAAATAAATTTGATGAAAAGGAAAAATTAAAAATAGAGCTAGATATTGAAAATGAATTTCAATTAGCGCTTGTAGGAGTAAAAAAACTACCTTTATCATCAAGAAAAGGAGTTTTTCTTGCATACTCTTACTATTACTCATTATTTAAGATAATAGAAAAAACACCTGCAAAGCAAATATTACAAAAAAGAATTAGAATCTCTAATATGTTAAAAATTATAACTTTAGTTAAAACAAAAATTAAATATAGATTAAATTTAATATGAAAATTTGGACGATAATAATTATAATGCTTTCAGTCAATATCTCAAATGGTCAAAATATTGAAAAGATTAGAAGATTATATTTACAATCAAGCAATAATGATGCCAAACTAGATTCATTAAATTATTGGCTTTCAAATTATAATCAAACTAATAATTTAATGTCAGCATACTACGGAGTTAACCTTATACTAAAATCTAAGTATCTTAAAAATCCATTTAAAAAAATTAAATATTTTGAAAAAGGCAGAGAAATACTTGAAGATGCAATTATCAAAGAACCAGATAATATTGAACTAATTTTCCTAAGGTATACTGTTCAAAAAAATACACCTTCTATTTTAATGTATAAGAAAGATATTGAAGAAGATTATCAATCTATTAAGTCAGAATTAGATTCTATAAAAGATCAAAGGTTAAAAAAACATATCTCACAAACCTTACAAAAACTATAACAATGTTATTTAATACAGTACTGACAATTACAACTTTTCTTATTATGGAATTCATTTCATGGTTTACACATAAATATATAATGCATGGACCACTATGGAACTTACATCTAGATCATCATCAGGTAGATAAAAAGAAAAAACTCCAAAAAAATGATTACTTTTTTTTAATATTTGCTATACCATCAATAATGGCAATTATTCTAGGATCTATGAATTCAAACTATTTATTATATATAGGAATAGGTATTGCTTTATATGGTTTTGCTTATTTTATTGTTCATGAAATTATAATTCACCAGAGAATTAAAATCTTTAGAAATAGCAAATCAAGATACATACGAGCTATAAAAAGAGCACACAAAGTGCATCATAAGAATATAGATAAAGAAGATGGAGAATCATTTGGAATGCTATTGGTACCATTAAAATATTTCAAATAATAAAACTTTTAGTTTTAGTATGCTTGAAAATACATTCAGTGAGTCTGTATTTTTAACTTTTTCACTTTAATAGAATCTTTAGGTAAATCATCCTTTACTCTTTTAAACTCCTTTACATCCCCACTATTACAAGCACAAGTAAGCAGAAAGCAAAATAGTAAAAAAAAACTATGATATCTTTTGAGAAACTTTTTCATATGCTTCTTGGATTGCAAGAAATTTTTCATTTGCTAATTTAACTATATCGTCACTAACACCTTGTAGTTTATCAGGATGATACTTCATAACTAATTTTCTGTAAGATTTTTTAACCTCATCAATACTTGCCTCTTTTTCAACCTCCAAGATTTTGTAATATCTCTCTAGACCATTTTCATTTTTAGAAAACATTGCATAAATAGAGTGAAAATCATAGTCATTAATATTTAAATAATTTGCTATTTTATTAATTAGATAAACTTCATCTTGATGGATTTCATTATCACTAGCAGCTACTCCAAACAAAAAATGAATTATCTGAAGTCTAGATGCATGATTCACTGAATTTGTTAGCTGTAAACATACGCCTCTTAGTTTAGATGATAATTCTTGTTTATTAAGGGTATTAAAAATCTCAAAATATTTCTTTGATTTTGTGTTGCCAAAAGTTTTTGTAAAAAAAGATTTAACATAATTAAGCTCCACCTTTAAAACCTTACCATCTGCCTTTATTACTAAAGAAGCTAAGATTAATAATGATATTTCATAAGCTTTTTCTCGATCATTATTACCAGTGAATAAATTTTTACCTATATAATAACCAATAATAGCTCCAATTGGACCTCCCCACCAAAAGCCTGCTCCTATACCAACCAATTTTCCTAATGTCATATTAAAATAAAATTACTAATACAAATAAACGTTAATTTTTAGTTTTAAATTTTCTTTCGTATGAAAGTATTAATAAATAATAACTAAATACACCTAAGGAATAAATCGCAGCAGTTATATAAAAAATATAAGCATACTGAAAACCTAAATCAATCAAAAATCTAAAAATCTGTGAACTAAAATACCAACTTCCACTCCATATTGCAGCCATTATCGCGCTAAGCATCTCTTGATTTTTTTTTCCTACATAATTCATAGTTAGTTGTGAAGTCATTGGAGCAGCCATGTTCATTAATGGTGCTCTTATTAAATAACATGATAAAGCTAAAGGAAAGGCAAACCAATAATCCTTAAAAAATTGTGTAGTAGCTAAGATAATTAATGCAACTATTGCAATAGATTGACTAATAGTTATACCCTTTCTAAACCCAAATCTATTTTTAACTTTTGGAACATAGAGTGAACTAATTGCAACTAGAATACTGGTACAAGAACCAATTAAAGCAAAATCTGATGCTTCAATGAGAAAATTATGAAAGAAGAATAAATTGATAAATGGTATAGTTAAACCAGCTCCAATTGCAATTATTAATGTTGGTATAATTGCTTTAATAATTAGAATCCAATCTAAATTACTAGAAAATTTTGCAAAATCAATTCTTGCTTTCTTGGATAAATAATCAGTATCTAATTGAATTAGGTATTTAAGTCCAAAAAAACCAATTATAGATATAATCACTAAAACCTGACCATTATCTAAAGGTGTAAGATTGTCAAATAAAAAAATTAATAGCCCACTAAAAATCATTCCAAAACTATTTGTTGCAAAACTTAACGAAATAGCATGAGATTGATTCTCTTCTTTGGTGTTACGCATAATATACGGCAATACACTAACCTGAAAAAAAGTATACAATACCCCCCAACATATAAATAAAGCAGGAAGATATTCCTGCTTGTTATATTCAATAACCATCAAAACAAGAATGGAAATAATTGGCACACCTAAACTTCCTAAAAATAAAAATGGCCTTAAAACTCTTCCTTTTATAAAAAAGCCTAAAGGGAAAGCAAGTAACATCACAGCTAAAAAACGAAAAGATATAAGATGTGCAATATCAGAATCAGAAAAATCATTTTTAGCTAAAAATATATTTAAAATCAGAAAAAAAGCTCCTCCAACTATCTGAAGAAAAAATTGGGCTTTAATAACATTTAAAATATGTGATTCTAGCTTAATGTATGGAGTCAGTAAATCTCGGAGTCTATTAATCATTATTATCTAAGAAAATATCACAATAATCTATATTTAATTTCTCGAAAATCTTTAAAATTGATGATTTACCTAAATCCCCAAGAGAAAGGGAAAAATCATTAACATACAAACTAATATGAGATTTAATAACACGCTCATCCATTTCTTGAGCATTTAACTTAATAAAATCTGATAAAACTTCTTGATTTTCAAAAGCATATTGAAGACTTTTCTTTATAATTCTATCAATCTTATATTGAATATCTAAATCTACATCTCTACTAACAACAATACCTCCTAAGGGCATTGGAAGATCTGTTTCCTTACTCCAAAAATCTCCTAAATCTTGCTCCTTTACAAGGCCTTTTTCTTTATAGGTAAATCTATTTTCATGTATTATAAGACCAGCATCATACTTATTATCAACTACCAGTTTTTCGATTTCTGAAAAAACCACAGCTTCTTTATTCTTTAAATTTGGACATGCCATATCTAACAACATATTGGCTGTTGTATACTTACCAGGAATAGCAATTTTACTAGTATCACAAAGTATAGTGTTGGGTCTTCTTATTAGTATAGGGCCACAACCTTCTCCTATTGCTGAACCACTATTTAAGATTTTATAGTGATCAAAACATTTAGTA
>JABGXK010000210.1 GCA_018675825.1 Flavobacteriales bacterium
AAAAATAGATTTTAAATGATCATGAATCTTATTAACAGAATAAAAAGCAGTTCTTTCCTGAATAGTAGAGTTGGAATTAAAACTTACACTAGTAGTAGTTAATGGTAATGTTAAACTAGGTATAATATTATTTGTTTGAACCTGAGTAAATAAACCTTCTAATGAATAATTTGCATTACCAATACTTCCAGGAATAGTTACTTTACCAGCTGAATCTGTATAGTAAGTAATACCACTGTGTTCAACTCTTAAATTAATAAGATCCTCATATGAAGTTGGATTATAAGGGTGAGTAGCATAAAGCTCTCCCTCAACATGAATATTTGCTTGTTGGGGAGCTTCATACATAACTGAGTTATTTCTCATTAATAATTTACCATCATTAGCATCTACATAACAAATATAATTTGCAGGACCATGATTTAATTGAGTAGAAATATTCACAACATAAACAAGATGAAAATTATATTTTCCATTAATTGGTATAGGTAAAATCTTTAATGCATCTTCAACAGAATTAAGTGTTATTAAAGAAGATATATTTTGACTTGCAGATTGTATAGCTTGAACTTTTGAGATTGATGGATTTAAATCAATTGATATATCAGAAAAAATATCTAATCCAAAAGCAACTATCTGATTGCTTAAGTTTAGTTTTGCATATAATCTACTATCAATAACTTCTAAATTATTGTGATACTGAACAAAATTATAATTAATATATTTTTTATTCTCTGTCTTTCTTTCTAATACTAGATTCTGAGGAATATTAAAAACACTTAGCTCAGAATAAATAAAATTTAATATACGTTCATCCAATGAATTACCAATATTTAAATCAATTGGAGATCCAAAGGCTCTATGTGGTTTATAGTTATATTCATTAAAATATGTATACCAATTAGGATTTAAAGAAATAAAACTTTGCCAAGCTTGTTGATTACGCAAATTATTTTGAATCTGATTATCAAGTTGCATATCAGATTTAATATATCTTATTTCATACTCATCACTATGAGTATGTTTAGTAGCATAAGAATAATTAAATAATATAATAGCCAAAAGTAGTAGAATATAGTTTTTCATATAGATTTTTTATTATTTACAAATATATAATTTTATCACAAAGATATAAAATATATAACTTTTAATATAAATTATTATGCATAAAAAAATTAGCTCAATTTAATATTTAATCCATCATATCCAAGTTGAATATTTTTAGGCAATTCTTTATTGACAATATCATTCAAGCCCATTAAATGACTAATATGAGTTAAATAGGCTTTCTTAGGCTTTAATTCTGTTAGTAGATCTAATGATTGTTCAAGACAAAGATGAGAAATATGAGGTTCTCTTCTTAATGAATCAAGAATAATAAGATCAGCATTAAACATTTTTAATTTTTCTTTTACTGAAATCTCACTAATATCAGTTAAATAAATGAAATTTTTTATTCTAAATCCTAAAACTGGTAATTTATGATGTAGAGCATATATAGGAATTATTTTAGTCTTATTAATGAAAAATGGCAATTCATTAATAATTGAAACATTAATTTTTGGAATTCCTGGATACTTAATTTCTGAAAATATATATGAAAACTCATTTTTTAAACATGATAAGACATGCTCAGTACAGAAAACGTCCATAGCTTTCTTAGATTTAAAATTAAATGATCTAATATCATCTAAACCAGCAATATGATCCTTATGAGCATGAGTATATAAAATAGCATCAATCTTAACTACACATTCTCTAAGCATTTGTTGACGAAAATCAGGTCCTGTATCAATAATTATGGATATATCATCAACTTCAATTAATACAGATGATCGAAGTCTCTTATCCTTTGGGTTATCTGAAATACAAACCTCACATTCACAAGCAATCACAGGCACTCCTTGAGAAGTTCCTGTACCTAATAAAGTTATTTGCATAAGAAAGTCATATATATGTAAAATTATATATAATAAATAATTATTAATTAAAATAACTAGTTAATTTTGTTTAAAATTTATAATAATCATTAAAAAATGAATAAGCAAATTATATTAACTCCAGGTCAAAAAGCAATTGAAGTAAATTTAGATAATTCTATCTATGGATCTTTTGTTGAAATAGGAGCTGGTCAAGAAGTTGCAAGACAATTTTTTAGGGTTGGTAGTGCATCTGGAACCATAGCAAAAACAATGTCTGCCTATGATAAAAATTTTTCTGATGCTATATATGGAAAGGAAGATGATGGCAGATATGTATGTAAATCTAGATTAAATAGAATGCTTAAGAAAGAATACGCATTACTTGAGGAGAGACTAAATAGACAAGATCATAAAAAAACACGATACTTTGCTTTTGCTGATACTGTAACGACAATTAATTACGATAAAACTATAAATGGTCATGGATGGATGGGCCTAAAATTCCAAAAGGATCCAAAGAATGAGCCAAATGAATTTTTAATTCATGTTAGACTAAAAGATCAAGAGGCTAGAATACAACAAGAAACAATTGGTATTATTGGAACAAACTTAATACATGCTTGCTTTACAGAAACAGATCCTAAAATTATACTCAAAAGATTATATGATAATCTATCAAGAGATAATTTTGAAATTGATATGGTTGAAGTACTTGGTCCTGATTTTAAAAATATCGATAATAGGCTATTAAGCTTAACATTAGTTAAAGAAAAAATGACAAATGCAGTTATTTTTACTCCTGATGGAAAGAATAAATACCCATCTGATATTCTTCACAAGAAAAATATATTAATATTAAGAGGAAGTTTTAGACCTGTTACAAAAGTAAATATTGATATGCTAACAGAGGGTTTAGATACATTTAAAAAAAATAAGAAAGTTGATGAAAAAAATATTCAACTTTTACTAGAAATAACTCTATCTAACCTTATGTCCAATGGAGAAGTAGATGAAAGAGATTTTTTAGATCGAGCTGATATTTTATGTTCTCTTGGATATACTGTAATGATATCCAATTATAAAAAATACTATAAGCTTAGTGAATATCTTTCTAGATATACAACTGCTAGAATGGGTGTAATTATTGGAGTTGATAATCTTGTTGAGATGTTTGATGAAAAATATTACAGGAATCTAAATGGCGGTATTATGGAGGCATTTGGTATTATTGTGAATAGAGACATTAAAATATATTTATATCCTTACCAACCAGATAACAAAAAAGAATTACTAAATAGTAAAAATGTACCTATTCATCCAAGAGGAAAATCTATTTATCAGTATCTTTACAGCAATAAAAGAATTGAAGATCTAAATTATAACTCAAATATTTTAGATATTTTTTCAAGAGATGTTCTTAAAAAGATAAAAGCATGTGAAATTGGGACATGGGAGCATATGGTTCCAGATGGCGTAGCTGAAATTATTAAGG
>JABGXK010000211.1 GCA_018675825.1 Flavobacteriales bacterium
ATAAAATTAATTGGAGAAGCTTGTTATAGACTTCCTTCTTAAAAATAAAAAATTAAAATATTAGTCTATATTCTTTCTTCTCCACTTGAGGCTTAATTAAAACTTCCTTCATTCTAATAATATTTTCAAATTTTTTTAGTTTTAATGCCTTCCTCATTTTATAATTCAAAACCCATAAAAATATACTTTTCTTTTCTATAAAAAAAATTGAATCTTTTTATAAAATTAATTGGAGAAGCTTATTATAGACTTCCTTCTTAAAAATAAAAAATTAAAATATTAGTCTATAAACTTTCTTCTCCACTTGAGGCTTAATTAAAACTTCCTTCATTCTAATAATATTTTCTAATTTTTTTAGTTTTAATGCTTTCCTCATTTTATAATTCAAAACCTATAAAAAAATCAAATCTCTTTAAAATTAATTGGTAATCTTACTTAGAAATATTTGAAGATCATGAATATTCAAAAAAGTAACAATAATATGTGGCCAATAGGTCTGTGGACAATACCCAGTACTGAAGTTAATACTGTTAATGTAGGCATTGGTCGTCTAAGTGATACATGGGAGAATATGTTGAAGAGACAAATGGGATGTACTCTTTGTAAAGAATTTAGAGATATGTGTAAAGGATGTAATAAGGAAGATAATCATGCGTATTGTGCGAATTGTAAAAATGAGTATGAGCATAGGTTTTTCAAATCTAAGAATAATCAAAAATGTATATGTAATTCAGAGTGTCTAGAGTTATTATTAGAAAAAAAGAAAGCTATTGAAGAGAGGTATAATTTAGTATTGTGGTTGTATTTAATAAGAGAACAAAAATCTGCAGGAAAAAAGTATACTACTTCCGAGAGAAGAAAGTATGGTTGTTTACAACCAGATTTTATCTATGTATTATTTAGACCTTATTTGGATTCCGCACCATACAACATACCATTGGATTACTTGTCAACTTGGATAAATAGGTGGTATGAGGAAAGGTGGAATGAGGAAAGGGAAGAAGAATACCGACGATGGAGACAAGAAGAAGAAGAAGAAGAAGAATACCAAAATTGTGATGGATGTGGTATTACTTCGATACTCATATCCGAGTTTTATTGCCAGGGCTGTACTCGCTCTTTTATGCGTAGTCTTCGATAGAATCTAATATATAAATATGCTGGCGATCCTGGCGATCCAGGAGTGTAAAACTTCCGTTGATAATATTATTTATAAATTAAACTTAATTATTGATAAGATATTAAATTATATTATTCTCATGATAATTTTTCCAAGATTCTGGACTTATTTTTGTTCCACCATTATATGATACAGCATATCTTTTTTGTATCATCCACTCATTTAAATTATCATCATCAATATAAACATCACATAAAAGTCTTCCATACTTTTCTGTTTTTATATTTTTTAAAAATACATCTTTATGCATTATTCTATCAGATAATGCATCACGTGCCTTAATTGCTATTTCTTTTTCATCGTCATTATGAGTTCTCATTTCAGGACAATCTATACCATTTAATCTTATAGAAAATTTATATATAGGTGATTTTTTTAATCCTGGAATTTTAGATGCTACAGTTATTGTATCACCATCATATACTTTAATTACACGTCCTGAATTTATTGGTGCTATAAATTCATGAAGTTTCTTAATATCTAAATCTGATGGCAATGATATGCTTTCTGGTTTAGATTTATTTAAATAATAGTTATAAATTTTACTAAATATATTCATTTTACTATTTATTATTATAAAAATTATTTTATATTATTTATTATTAAAATATTTATTATTAAAATATTTATTATTAAAATATTGTGTATTATTATAAATGAATAACTTAAACTCTAAAAAACAAACTTTAAAATCTAAAAAAACAACAGATACTAAAAGTGCGTCTAAGAAAATATCTGATACTAAAAGTGAATCTAAGAAAGTAAAAGATACTAAAAGTGCTTCTAAGAAAGTAAAAGATACTAAAAGTGAATCTAAGAAAAATTCTGATAAAAAGAAAACTGTTTCTAGTATTAAATCTACTAAAAAAAGTGGAGGCGAAAATGTTGAAAAAGCTAAAATAGAAGCTGTTACAAGTTTTGTTAATACATATATAAATACCATTAAATTTAAAGGATATAAAGTAAATGATTATAAATATAAGATTGTAATCCATAGAGACAATAGCTGTATCTTATTTTTTAAATTACCTAATCTTGCTGATAAACCTAATCTTGCTGATAAGCAAAAGTGTATTAACGATATCGCTAGTAAAACAACAACAACCCCAGAGTATTGTGAGAAAGGTTATTATCAAATACTTAAACGTAAATTTTGTATTGATTATACTGAT
>JABGXK010000212.1 GCA_018675825.1 Flavobacteriales bacterium
AAATGATTAAAAATATTTTTTCCATTATATTGTTGGCTCTATTAATTAGTTCATGTGACTCAAATGATGAAAATATTAATAAAAAAATTCTAATCAACTTTTCACACCATGTTGATGGTCAAGAATTATCAAGCGAAAATATGAATCATACTAATCTAGCAGGTGAAAGCTACAATGTAAAAACTCTGAAATATATTTTATCAGATATAAAGCTTTTAGGTGACAATCAAACTGAAATACTTTTAAAAGATATACATTATGTTAATATTGATGATGCATCGACATTATTTTTTGAAAGCAATCTAGTTGAATTAGGTTTATCTACATTATACACACTAAGCTTTACATTTGGTTTAAATAGCAATATCAATACCCCAAATAATTATGTTAATGAATTATTTCATCCAACTATGTATTGGCCAGAGCCGATGGGAGGTGGATATCATTATATGAAATTAGAAGGAGCATACCAAAATGACTCTACTTTTTACAATACCCATACAGGTCCAACAATGGGTATGGATTACTCTTTTAGTTTTACTGAAGATATTAATATTAATAATTCTATAGAAAATCAAGAATTCTTGTTAAGTATGAATCTTAACAACTGGTATCAAAACCCATTTACTATTAATCTAGCTGATGGTATTATGATGGATATGCCTATACAAATCAACCTAAAGGAAAATGGCAGAACAGATGTTTTTTCTTTACAAGGGATTCTAGATAAATAAGTATGTATAAAGGAGTTTATAAAATCATAATTTGCACACTCCTGTTCTCTTGTCAAGAAGATTTACCAATAATTCAAGGATGTACAGATATTAACGCCTCAAACTGGATATCTGTAGCAAATTTTGATGATGGTAGTTGTATCTACTATCAAACAACTCCATATCAAATCATTACTCCATTTGGATTTCCTGATATGATAGTTCCTGTAAATAATCAACTAACCGTAGAAGGCATTGAACTTGGAAAGAAAATTTTTAATGACCCTATTTTAAGTGCAAATAATACACTCTCATGTTCTGGTTGTCATATTAAAACCAACTCATTTACAAATAATACTAGATTCAGTACTGGCGTTGACAATATTGAAGGATCTAGAAATGCTAGTGCATTAATAAATTTAGGCTGGAATACATCATTTAATTGGGATGGAAGTGCGAATACTCTTGAAGAACAAGCATTTGAACCTGTAATCAATCCTATTGAAATGCATGATACTTGGGTAAATGTTGAAAATAAGCTTAACAATGACATTACATATATTAATTTATTTAAAAATGCATTTGGCATAGATTACATAGATTCTAATCACATTGTAAAGGCATTAGCTCAGTTTGAAAGAACATTAATATCAGTAAACTCAAAATATGATAAATGGAGAAGACAAGAACTACAACTTAATTCATCTGAACTAAATGGATTTGCAATTTTTAACTCTGAAAAAGGAGATTGTTTTCATTGTCACGGAACAGAAATGTTTATGGACAATTCATTTCATAATAATGGGCTTGACCCTGGATTTAAATTTGATGATTTAGGATTAGCTTATGTAACAGGAGATCCATTAGATAATGCAAAATTCAAAACTCCTACATTACGGAATATTGAGTATTCTGGGCCCTACATGCATGATGGGCGATTTAGTACCCTTGAAGAGGTAATAGAGCATTACAATTCTGGAGGAATCTATTCAAATACTGTCGACCCATTAATGAAAAAAATTGGTGTTGGACTACAACTTACAAATAGTGAGAAACAAGATTTAATTAATTTTTTAAAATCATTAAGTGAGCCTGATTTTATAAATAATTTATAATTATTAAAAAAAGTTAAAAAGTTATGTTTTATTAATAAATATAAGTTAAAAAATAGGCTTAATAAAATTATATTTGCTGCCTATTTAAACAAAAAATATATGATAAAAAATATCATTATTATCTTCTTCATGATAATAAATATTAACACTTATAGTCAAGAAATTACTAAATGCTATACAACAGAATTAATTAATAATGAATTAATTAACAACCCTGATTATAAAAATGAGATAAATAATTTTTTCAAACAAAATAAATTATGGTTATCAAACTATAATCAAGAGAAGACAACTATAACAATACCAATCGTAGTACATGTCATATATAGACAAACACATGCAAACCTTGGTATAGGGACAAATATCCCTAATATTCAAATTGAAGATCAGATTCGTATTCTTAATGAAGATTATAGTAAAACAAATAGTGAATTCCCTAATCCCCCTAGAAATACATTTGTTAATAGTGCCGCTAACCCTGATATAAAATTTTGTCTAGCTACCACAGACCCTGATGGAAATCCAACTACAGGGGTAACTCGAACACTTTCTACTCAAAATAGTTTTAATTACGATACGGAATCAAATGATATGAAAAGAGATGCTACAGGAGGTAAAGATGGATGGCCACCATCACAATATCTTAATATTTGGGTGTGTGATATATCAAATTCTGGAAATACTACAATCTTAGGATATGCATATCTACCAGGATTACAATCATGGAATGCATGGAAAGATGGTTTAGTAGTAGATTTTCAACATTTTGGAACAATTGGTAATGCATCATCAAGTAGTGATGGTAGGACCCCTACTCATGAGATAGGACATTTTCTAGGACTCAACCATACCTTTGCTGAACAAAGTGGATGGAGTAGTCCTTGTGTAGATGCAGCAGGAAACTTGCAGTGTTGTGATAATGATGATTCTAATGTGTATGACACACCTGCTACAGATGATGTTTACTATGGGAATGTTAATGCAAATACAAACAACAACACTTGTAATGATATTCTTTTTGGATTTAGTTCAGACTTACTAGATATGGATGAAAATTTTATGGCTTATTCAAACCATACATGGATGTTTTCAAATGATCAAGTAAATGAGATGATAGCAACCTTAAATGGGTATAGGTCAAATTTGAAGAATTCTAATGTATCAATAAATTGTACTGGAATAGTTTCAAATAGTAATATTCACTTTAACAAAAAAATTAAATTATATCCAAATCCAAGCAAAGGCAGGTTTATTATAGAAGCAGATAATAAAATTTATAACATAGAAATCACAGATATTATAGGTAATAGAATATATAAATCCTCTAAACAAACTAATCAAGAGATAGATCTAAATTTTGTGGAGAATGGAGTTTATCTAATAAATATTAACTCAGGAAATCAAAGAATAACTAAAAAAATTATAATTAGTAAATAATGCTAGATGTAAATATTAATATATCTAAGATAGATAAGTCTATACAAGAAATTGTAAATAAAATTATTCAGGAAACTAGAATAAATAATAATGAAGCTTTAAAAATATTTACTCAAGCTCCAAACTCACTTCTTTTTTTACTAGCAAATGCTAGAAGAGAAAAATTAAATGGAAATAATACCTTCTTTAATAAAAACATACATATTGAACCAACAAATATTTGTGTTTTTGATTGTAAATTCTGCTCATATTCAAGACTATTAAAAGAAAAATCTCAATCATGGGAATACTCTCTTGATGAGATGGTTAATATGGTTGAAAAATACAATATTGATGAGATAACAGAAGTTCATATTGTTGGTGGAGTTCATCCAAAAATGGGATTAAAATACTTTATTGAACTAATTAAAAGAATCAAAGATATTAGACCTAATATACATATTAAAGCCTTTACTGCAGTTGAACTAGAATATATGTGCAGAAAAGCTAAAGTAACATATAAGAAAGGTTTAAAAATGCTAAAGGAAGCAGGACAAAACTCTCTACCTGGTGGTGGAGCCGAAATATTTGCCAAAGAAATAAGAGATATTATTTGCAAAGACAAGTGCACATCTAAACAATGGCTAGAGATACATAGAACTGCACATGAAATTGGAATGCAATCTAATGCAACAATATTATATGGTCATATTGAAAAGCCAAGACATATTATTGATCACATGAGTAGAATTAGAGATTTACAAGACATAACTAATGGATTTAATGCTTTTATTCCATTAAAATATAGAAATGGAAATAATCAGATGTCACATCTTAAAGAGGTTAGTATAATTGATGATATTAGAATGTATTCTATTGCAAGAATATTTTTTGATAATATAAAACATATAAAGGCCTACTGGCCAATGATTGGTAAGGAGACAACACAAAGCCTATTATCCTTTGGTGTTGACGATATAGATGGAACAATAGATGATAGTACTAAAATATACTCGATGGCTGGAGTAGAGGACCAAAACCCAACAATGTCAACAAGCGAGATAACATCTCTTATCAAAAAAGTAAAAAGAATACCTATCGAAAGAGACAGCATATACAATCAACTTAAAGTACATTAATTTTATTCTCTTTGATTAATAGAATATTTTCTCCATTTATTAATTAAATCTAACATATCTTCTGGTAAATCTGAATCGAAAGATAATAGTTTCTTAGTTATAGGATGATTAAACTCAAGTGATTTTGCATGTAGTGATTGTCTATCACAAGTTTTAAAACAATTCTGAACAAATTGTTTATACTTGGTAAATGTAGTTCCCTTCAAG
>JABGXK010000213.1 GCA_018675825.1 Flavobacteriales bacterium
TAACATTACGATCTCCATGAAGTTCTACAAAATCACCATTTGTTAAGGAAAGTATATAATCTAAACAGTATGGTCTATTTGGATGTCTTGATAATTGAACTTTTTGCCATGCTGTGAGATTATTATATATATTTTTTTTTGCTTCTTGAATTTGGTTTTCAATATCTATGATTTTTTTACTAGTATTCATATTTTTCTTACTAGCTAATTCTTTTGCCTTAATTAATTTGTTATTTAACTGTTCTATTGGTTGTTCAAATTCAAGATATTGCATAATAATAATAATAATAAAAGGGTATCAAATATAAATAAAATGATTTGTCAATACATATAAAAAAACAGTTGATTATTTTTGTTGTTGAAAACTATTTTTATGATATTATATCCAAACGCAAAAATTAATATTGGTTTAAATATTACATCTAGAAGATCTGATGGGTATCATAATATTTCTTCTGTCTTTTTTCCTATTAGTGACTGTTTTGATATACTTGAGATTGTACAATCTGAAAGTTTTCGTTTTACTTCTTCAGGTATTCATATTTCAGATGATATTAATATATGTGAGAAAGCATATATATTAATGAAAAAGAAATATCAAATTCCTGCTGTGCATATTCATTTACATAAGCAGATCCCAATTGGTTCTGGATTAGGTGGAGGTTCTGCAGATGCTGCTTTTTTACTAAAAGGATTAAATATTTTATTTAATCTTAATATTCATGTTGAGTTATTAGAAGAGTTAGCCTTGGGATTAGGCGCTGATTGTCCTTTTTTTATACAAAATCAACCTAAATATGTTTCTGGAATAGGAGATGTTATGCAGAATATTTCATTAGAATTGTCAAATTATAATATTAAGTTAATTAATTCTAATATTCATATTAGTACTATAGATGCTTATTCTAGTATCCAACCTAATCATCAATCTTTATCATTACAACAATTAATTGAAAAACCAATTTGTAAGTGGAAAAATTTCATTAAAAATGATTTTGAGAAAAACATGTTTACAAAGTATCCTGTTCTAAAAGAAGCTAAGGAGGAATTATATGCTAAGGGTGCTGTTTATTCAAGTATGACAGGAACAGGTTCTGTTATATATGGAATTTTTCATAAAGAATAACTTTTAGCTATTATCCATTCATTGTAACTAGAAACTCATTATTGTCTTTTGTTTTCTGAAGACGATCTTTCATAAACTCAATTGCCTCAACAGGATTCATATCAGCAAGATAATTTCTAAGCACCCATATTCTTTGAATATGATCTTTGTCTAAAAGCAAGTCTTCTCTTCTAGTACTAGAAGCCACAAGATCTACAGCAGGATAGATTCTTCTATTTGCAATTTTTCTATCTAATTGTAACTCCATATTTCCAGTTCCTTTAAACTCTTCAAAAATTACCTCATCCATTTTACTTCCAGTTTCTGTTAATGCAGTTGCAAGTATTGTAAGTGAACCTCCATTTTCAATTTTTCTAGCTGCACCGAAGAATCTTTTTGGCTTATGTAGTGCGTTCGCATCTACACCTCCACTTAAAATTTTACCAGATGCAGGCTGTACTGTGTTATAGGCACGTGCTAGTCTTGTAATAGAATCTAAAAGAATTACTACATCATGACCACATTCTACCATTCTTTTTGCTTTTTCAAGTACAATATCTGCAACTTTTACATGTCTACTTGCAGGCTCATCAAATGTTGATGCAATTACTTCTGCATTAACGCTTCTTTCCATATCAGTAACTTCTTCAGGTCTTTCATCAATTAATAATATTATCATATATACTTCAGGATGATTATCTGCAATGGCATTAGCAATTTCTTTTAGAAGTACTGTTTTACCAGTTTTTGGTTGTGCTACAATAAGTCCTCTTTGTCCTTTACCTAAAGGAGTAAAAATATCTAGCATTCTTGTAGAAATATTATTATGTCCATTACTTAAAAGATGAAACTTTTCGTTAGGAAATAATGGTGTTAAATGTTCAAACGGGACTCTGTCTCTTACTATTCCTGGGTCTTTTCCGTTAATATTTTTGACATTTATAAGAGGAAAATATTTTTCACCAGTCTTTGGTGGTCTTACAGTTCCTTTGATTGTATCACCCGTCTTTAGTCCAAAAAGTTTAATTTGTGAATGAGATACATAGACATCATCTGGAGATGATAGATAGTGATAGTCTGATGAGCGCATAAATCCATAACCATCAGGCATGATTTCAATTACACCTTCTGTCTCAATTATACCACTAAAGTCATAATCATAATCTGATTTAGGTTTACTATTTGGATTTGGTCTTTCAGGTTTATTTCCCTTGTAATTACTATTATTATTATTATTATTATTGGGTTTTTGTTGTGGCTTATTATGACTCTTATCAGTATTACTCTTTTCTGTATTATTAGTCTTTTCTTGAACTACTTTTGTCTTTTGATCTTTTATATCTTTATCGTTTTTCTGATTTAAATGTTGCGGTTTTTTTTCCTTTTTAGCAACATTTTTTTTAATAGCTTTTGGTTTTAAGTTAGAATCTTGAGTTTTTTTATCATCAGATGATTTTATTGCCTCGTTATGCTCAGCTTGAAAATCTAGTATTGCATATGCAAGATCTAGTTTTTTTAACTTTTCATAATTTGAAATATTTAACTTTATTGCAATTTCTTTTAATTCTGAAACTTTTGCAGTATTTAATTCTTCTAATTTGTACATTATTATATAATTTTTTTAATAGTAGATTCTGTGTATTTGATCACAGTATTTTTTGTAAAGTTTTTATTGA
>JABGXK010000214.1 GCA_018675825.1 Flavobacteriales bacterium
CCTGAAAAAACAGCTCTTAGGGATGTTGCGATAGATACTTTTTCAATCTTACTAATCATAAATCTCCACTTAAACGCTTCAACTAACCAATTCATAATCATTAGAAAGAAAACACATAAAATAATAAAATAATTACCTTTAATTACATCTAAAATATCTTTATATTCAATATTATCTAAATTATTGTTAGATACTAATTCATTATAAATAAAAAAGAAAGAAAAAAACACGATTCCAATTTTAATTAAAAAGCTAAGTGTTTTTTTATAAGGCATTGTTTAGATTTGTATACAATAATACAAGAAACCAATTGATTAACGATAAGATAATTTTAGGAATAGACCCAGGAACAACAATTATGGGTTATGGAATAATACTAGTTAAGGGAAAAAAAATGGAATTACTTAAAATGGGAGTAATACATCTTTCTAAGTTAAATTCACATGAACTTAAACTGAAAAAAATTTTCGAAAGTACCTTGCAATTAGTTGAAGAATATAAACCTGATGAATTTGCAGTAGAGGCTCCTTTTTTTGGCAAAAATATCCAATCCATGTTAAAATTAGGAAGAGCACAAGGGGTTGCTATGTCTGCTGCTCTCTATAGAGATGTTCCAATATTTGAATACAGTCCTAAAAAAATAAAGATGTCAATTACAGGTAATGGAAATTCAAGTAAGGAACAAGTTGCATCCATGCTACAATCATTACTAGAAATTGAAAAAATACCAAAACATCTAGATGCAACTGATGGTCTTGCAGCAGCAGTATGCCATCATTTTCAAAGAAATACAACATCTGGATCAAAAAATTATTCTGGATGGAAATCTTTTATTGTAGATAATCCTAAAAAAGTTAAATAGCTTCTCTAATAATATTAGCAGTATTTTCCATTTCTTTATTAGAAAAAAAAAGCTTAGGCCTATCAAAATTAATATCTTCAATACTGTCTATAGGTATTAAATGAATGTGAGCATGAGGAACTTCTAAACCAATAACAACAATAGAAACTCGTTTACACTTAATAACTTTCTTTATAGCTTTTGCAATAATTTTAGCAAAGTTCCATAGATTCAAATATTCGTTAGATTTAATATCAAAAATATAATCAGTTTCTTGTTTGGGTATAACTAAGGTGTGCCCTTTTTTAAGAGGATATACATCTAAAAATGCTAAAAAATCATCATTTTCATGAATTTTAAATGAAGGGATTTCATCTTTAATAATCTTTGTAAATATACTAGGCATAATTACAAGCTAATATCTAAGATTTCAAATTTTATAATTCCATTTGGAACTACAATATCAGTTATATCACCAACCTCTTTTCCAATAAGACCTTTTCCTATTGGAGAGCTAGCAGAAATCTTCTTTAATGAAAGATCTGCTTCAGATTCTGAAACAATAGTATATGTCATTTCATTATTATTTAAAATATTTTTTATGGTGACCTTACAAAGCAAAGAAACATATTTATTATCTAATTTACTCTCATCAATAATTCTAGAATTACTTAAATCAATTTCTAGCCGAGATATACGAGATTCTAATAAACCTTGAGCTTCTTTAGCAGCATCATATTCAGCATTTTCTGATAAATCTCCTTTATCACGAGCTTCAGCAATTTGATTAATTACATGATGACGATCAATAGTTTTGAGTTTATGCAACTCATTCTTTAAATTACTAAATCCTTCTTTTGAAAGATATATTATATCACTCATAAAAATATATTATTAAAACTATAAATGTAAAAATAGAAAGCAATGAAACTCTCTATATTTCTTAATAGTACTAAAGATTAATTCGAGCTCCTATAGCATGCGATCCTTGAAATGGATCAGTATGTCGATAAGAATAATCTAAACCAAAAGTACTACCGTTACCCATTGGTAACTCTACAGTAAATCCTGCAGAAGGGCCTCTTAATGCTGTTGTTCTAGTTGCAACATCATTAAGACCTTCTTCATATGTATATCCAGCACGAATCATAAAATATTCCTTATATGAATATTCAGCTCCTAACCTATATTGATCTTTTTGAAATGAATTAGAAGTAAATGTACCAGCACCTGTTAATCGATGAACATCAATATTAAAATCATAAGAAAGACCAATATTTAACAATGCAGGTAACTCAAATTCTGATGATCTTTGTTCAACTGTCATTTCATAATCTGGATTTAAATAATTTCTAAAAGATATTCCATCTCCTGCGAAAGACATTCTAGGTCCAACATTTTTTAGAGAAATACCAAACTTTAAATTATCCTTAGCACCAGTTACATATTGAATACCAGCATCTAAAGCAATTCCATTAGCTCCAACATTAGAAATTTGTTCAGAAATCATTTTAACTGTCATACCACCATAAATACTATTTGAAAATATTTTTGCATAAGAAAGAGCAATATTCATATACTTAGGAGAGAAAGTCCCAATACCCCCATCAGGCAAATCAACAGTTGTTATCTCAATATCTCCAAAACTCATATTCATAACAGCAAATCCTAGTACTGCTGATTCACCCATTTTTTGGGAAAATCCAAATGTACTTATACTACTCACTGATGTATTTGCATCAAACATCTTACTTCCATACTGCAACCATGATGTTTGTGTGAAAATTAATTCTGTTTTATTAGTGAAAGCTAATCCAGCTACATTAGAGTACATTCCTTCTAATCCTCTGACGCCTGCAACATTTGCTCCAGCCCAACCAGATGTTCTTGCAAAAGGATTAATTAATAATTCTGAAGCTCCAGCTGCACCTGCTCTTTGTTCATTTCCAGCAAAGGTCATTATGCTATAAGAGCATAATACAATAACTAAAAGCGGTCTTATTAATTTACTAATTTCTTTCATATTCATATATATTTATATTCTCTATTATTATAATTAGAATGTATCTAAATCTATTGGTCTTAATGTTCCAAACCACTTAATTACCTTTTCTTTCTTTTCCCCATTAATTTCAGTTGCAACATGAATTATATATAGACCACTAGCAATAGGAATTCCAAAAGAATTTTTAAGATCCCAATCAATACTAGTAACAGCATCATCTTTCTTAAGTTTTCTAACAAGTGTTCCATTAACGGTAAAGATTGAAATAGTAGCAATCTGAGGTAGATTAGTAATTTTAATCCTATTATCTAACTGATTATTTTCATATTCAGAATAACCATAATAAGGATTTGGAACAACATTAATTAATTCCATAGCATCCTTAGCTACATCATTATTACCTTTTGAAGCTACTATGTCATTAGTATTAAACTGATATATTGGATTAAAAGAGTTTTCAGGGTTATAAAGAACAACACGAGCTTTACTACTACCTGTAAAAGATGTTGCTGTAGCTTGAAAAACATCACCTGGAGCATATGTGTTACCATCATGTGTGATGGTTTTACCACCCCATGTTGTAGCTGAATTTTCATAGGCAACAACATAATTTTCTCCAATAACTAAAGCATCATTTTTTGTTAAGATATTTAATGAATTAACTGTTTCATATTGTTTATAAGGTTTAGTAACACGAAGTTTAACTCTGGCATCATTAGTTAATAACGATCTTCCAGGAGCTAATAATGGAACACCAACCCATGATGTATTTTTAAAGACTTTCCATTTACCTACACCACTAATATCATCCTTAAGCTGATTATATATCCACTCACCTTCATCATAGTTTGGGCTATTGTCAACATCTGTAAAATCACCATTAATATAATCTTCTGTTCCTTTTACCCAAGATTTTCCATTAATAACATAAACAAAATGCTTCCCACCTAATAAGTAATTACCTCCAGATGTTGTTTGAGTAGTGTTATCATAAGCAGGAAACTGTTGAGTAACAATATTTGAAGTAGGATTCCATTCCATATCATTTCCATTATCACTAGTTAACCAAGAATCCTCTGCAAACACTATATTTAATCTCTCTCCAGTTTCAACATCTATAGCATATCCTGGAAACCAACCCATACCATTTGTTTCACTACCATCATCAGCCCCTGTCTTATCAACAGAAGCACTTTCTCTTAATCCCATTTTCAAAGCTCCACCAATAGCCAGATCTGGATTTTCTTGAGCTTCAACAATTACTACTCTTGACCATTTTGTTTGATCGTTAGTAAATATAAGATCTACAGAATTAACATTATCCATTTTAACCTGATTAGTAATATTACTATTTAATCCAGGACCATCTTGAAAATAGGATGCAAAATTATAAGGAGCCCATGTACCACCAGTTGTTTCAAAAGTAATTTCTCCAATACCAAACGGTAATCCTGAAAATGTTGTAGTAATAGTTTGTTCAATTACACTTTCAAATATACTAGATGGATCATCAGTCTGATTGTAATCACTAAACTGCGAATTATTATCATCAGTATAATTTCCAGATCTAATCCAATTTAATCCCCAAAAACTTAAAAACCCACTCTCATCATCACGATCAGGAACACCACTTAACCATCTGTCATTAATATTTTCATATTCAATAGAAGAGCTTATAAGACCATTGTTATCAATATTTGCTGGATCTGAACCAGGATTAAGAGATTGTTTTACCTTAACATTTAAACCAAGACTTGGAATATACTGTTCTGAACCAATAGTAATGGATTGGTTTGATGAGCCTAGTACTGAGCCATCTTGTTGATTAGTTAACTCCCAGCTATTATATGATGAAATAGAACTCCCATTAAACTCTGGATCGAATAACTTAAAAGTATAATCACCTTTAGGTATTTTAACTGGATCTACAACAGTAATATTTACCGGACCATGACCAGCAATATAAGTTGGATTGTAAACTCTATGATCATCACTATTTAAAATTTCATCTATACTTTCTTGAGTTAATTCTAAATCATTCCCTCCATTTCCAGTTCCTTCAATTCTTGTTATAGAAACACCATCACCATAAGAAGCATTAAGTATAGTCCCTCCTTCGTCAGGTTCAGTGAAATGAGGTATTGCACTATAAACTTTTAGATTTCTTCTTCCCCCTATATAAGGTTGATTTCTACCATCATAATCAGATGCATTAACATTGTATGGATCTGCATTTTCTTCAGCCCTATTATATCCATAGGATAAAGACATAAAATAATAAGTTTTATGGTTTACTAATCTAGTGTTACCTAAAGCAAATTTATCTTCAGTAATTTGAAATGAATATTCTGTTCCTTGATCAATAGAACCTTTAACACCGTCACTTAAAACTGATGAAACTTCTTCTATTGGAGTATAAACTCCTAGTAAAGGATCTAAATATTGATTTACAATACCAGTCACGGTATCATTGACATCAGAACGAAAAACTAATCTTGCTAAATCAGGATCATCTAGATCAGTCACAGAAACAGTATTGTTCTTTAATTGATATACTAAATAACCTTGAAAAGTATACGCAGAATCAGTAAGCAGATTTGATGGTTTAGTAATATATGGATCCTTTTCTATATAATTTTCATTTAAATTATTAGAAGTTGAACCATTTGATAATGTAAAGATAAGTTCTTTATTTAATTCTCTAACTTCTAAATCTGGTGCATCAGGACCATTTAGAATATTAAAATTATTATCAAATAATGCTTGTGCCTCTCTATCATAAATCTTAACCAGAGCAATAGAGGCTGTTTGACCACCAGATTTTGCTCGTGCCCAAACCACACCAGTTGTTATTTCATTAACTGCACCAGGTTGTAGTGTAAAAGGACCTGCTGATTGTAAAAATCTTCTATCTGCAGGAATATTCCCAGCAGTTTGTTCAGTCCATTCAAGACCTGCAAAAGCATCATCTGAAGTTCCAGGAAACATAAAATTACATTGATCAGTAGTTGACCCTTGTCCGGAACCATGACCATCACCTCCATATGTCATAGGGACATTATCTTTCCAAATTCCTCTTAAGTAATTATAAAAATGTGTTCCTTGAGAAGGATTGCCAATAACGGTAAAATCATTATTATAATAAACAAACTTAGACATAATGATTTGTTCATTATTCTCATCTATATTCCCATCTCTATCATTATCAATACCATCATTAGGATCAGCTAATGGTCCTTGAAAAAAATCTACTCCAATTGCAGGGGGATTAAAACCATATCCTGCTGCACCTTCATCTTCAGCATCTCCATTGTAACAAAAACCTAAACCAAGACCAACATCACACCCCACATAATCATCTAGATAATAGCCTAAATCAGGATCAACCCATTGACCAAAATACGTGTCATTTAATGGAAGTGTAGATCTGTTAATAATTTTATAATTATAAAAAGTCATATCATTAACTTCGTTATCGGCTGTAAATCCAAATGCTTGAGCATGAATTTCTAATCCTAAAGGTGAAGCTTCTGTCTCCCCATGAATATTACCTTGATCATTAAAAATCCACCATAAAGTTTGATCTCCAAACAATCGCGCATTATCATTTGATCCGCTAATATTATAATCAGGATAATCACCATCATAAGGATTATACAATCCTCCGTCCTGACCAGCATCATAAAAAGGAGCTAGATTAAAATCTTGACCTAAAGCAGGGTCTCCATGTGCTGGCCAATTTTCTATAATATCTGGCATTACATATGTAGGATCTAAATAATTAGCTGCATGCTCTTCTACATCAGTTCTACTAATTTTAAAATGTTTATCCCATTCATTACATTCTTCTGGAGATATTGTAGCTGTTGTTGTGTTTAAAGGGCCAGTCCAAAAATCGCTTCCTCCTTGTCTATAAGTCATTGCTGCAACTTTTAGCTGTCCTCCTGCATCTACACCACCAATCCATAAAGCTCCAGCAAACATAGAATGCTTATTACCATCTTTTGGAATCTCATATCTCGCATCATCTAAATTCCACCACATATCACCAGCAGCCATAATAGTTGTTCTCACATTATTAAAATCTAAATCTGTTTTTGATATAGATGGAGCACAACCTGAAGCAATTCTTGTATATACAACAG